>CAZTFN010000035.1:0-21388 GCA_964612905.1 uncultured Flavobacterium sp.
CTCCTGCAGTTCCTGCGAAGTTTAGCGTTTGACCTGTAACTGCCGTATAATCACTGTTGGCAATGGTTGCTGTTCCGTCTGCGGTGGATACTTCCAAGGAGAACCCTCCATCAACCGCATTGTCAACGGTTACTGATACGGTGATCGCTCCATCGTCTTCATTACCACTAACATTGGCTATCGTTACCGTTGCCGTATCGTCATTGGTAAGGGTCACCGTTCCTGTGTCGGTCACATCAATATTGGCAGTACTCACTGTTGGAGCCGTGAGTCCACTCATACTTAAGTCGATGATCTCATCAGCTTCTACCTTGGTGTCAGTTCCTAAACTTACCGCTACTGTTTCTACTTCTCCTGCCGTTGTCCCATCAAATGTGATTGTCTGATTGGTAATAGGCGTATAATCTGAATCCGCCGTGGTTGCAGTATTGTCTGCCGTAGAAACATTTACACTAAATCCTCCATCAACTGGATTGTCAACCGTGAAGCTAACATTTACCGTTCCATCGTCCTCATTTGGTGTTACATCGGTAATAGTAACCGTGGCATTGTCGTTATCTGTAATGGTTGCTGTTGCTGTATCCGTAGTAATAATCGAACTGGTATCTACTGTTTCCGCAGAACCAGCGACCATACTGACATCAATAATTTCGGTAAGTTCTACTTCATCGTCATCATTCACAGTAATTGTGAGCGTTTCTGTTTCTCCCGCAGTTCCTGCAAAGGTCACTCCTTGACTTGACAAGGCTGTGTAATCATCTCCAGCGGTTGCTGTATTATCGGCGGTTGATACATTTACAGTAAATTCCCCATCTACCTCAGCATCAGAGGTGAGAGTTAGTGTAAATGTTCCATTCTCTGCGTGAGTGATGTCATCCACCGTAACCGTGGTTGTATCATCGTTTATGATGGTTCCAAACCCTATGGTTGTACTTCCGAGAGCGACATCTGTTCCTGTGGGGTTTTTAATTAACAACCTGACCGTTTCATCGGCTTCAACAAGATTGTCTCCTAGTGCTGGGACCGTATGTGTTTTAGTAGTTTCTCCCGCAGCAAAGCTTATAGTGGCTACACCTGGCGTAAAGTCAGAAAGAAAACTTGCTGTTCCATCTCTGGTTTCAACATCAACTGTAGCACCTCCAGCTGGTGCAGGCAAACTTAAGGTAATGGTAAATATTACATCCGCTGTACCAGAGTCACCTTCAGTTACACTGGTATCGCCAATGGTAAAAAGAGCGTTCGTAGCGCTGGTTGTAACTTCAACTAACGTTGGAGTGGCTTGTAAATTTGGTGATCCCTCGTCATCTTCTGCCACTACGTAGATGTCATAGCTTGTATTTGCCGACAATCCAGTTGGTACAAAATCGTGGGAAAAATCTCCTGAAGTGACGGACTGACTGCCACTTCCAACGGGAACGAATCCTCCAGAACCTGTTCCTGCTTTTACTTCCGCGGAAGTAGGAGCTAAAAACCCATCAGGGATAATCACATAATAGATGGTTCCAGCTTCATCAATATCTGTCACCAAAGTAAAACTTGTTCGAACAGTATTCTCTGCAAAGGGAGCTCCATTTTCAAAAACAGGTGCAGTGGTATCGAAAAGAGTTTTTGTATAGAAGTTGGATTCTTCAGAAGACCTTATGGGAACTTTGTCATCATTCGGTGAAACGAATGAAGTTTCTGTGATTGTAGTTTTTTCGTTAGGCGTCAGTGTATTTGGCTCCTGACTCAATTGAGCTGTGAGGTTTGATGTTCCTAATAATGAGAATAATAAAAAAATTAAGGGTGTTATATTCTTCATCGTAGTCGTTTATTTTTTAGTACTTCGATCTTATCGAGGGGGAGAGGGCTTAAAAATAGTAAAAATTTTACCCGTTCTTCAAATTATTCTTGGTTCTATGCCTTGTTCTACATGGCTGCATAAAAAAACCAGAGACTTCCAATGTCTCTGGTTCTAAATAATTTACTCCTATCTAATTGTTAACTTCTAGCAGGATAAGTTCCTTGCAATGCAATAATATAGTTGATTGCAATAAATGGTCTTCTGTTCTCGTGAGATTGTGAACCTCCTGAGTTATTAAGAGTTACAGCTCCTCCAAAAGCTCCCGCAGTTAAATTAACGTTGGTTGTTGTACCTGGTGGAGCATATGCATTTACCGCATCTCCAAGATCGGTAGCTGTTTTTGCTATCGAATCGTTTGTTACTGGTGATTGAGCTGTAGCATCCGTTGCCAATGCATTTACCGTAGCCTTGATATCATTCGATGTATTGTGGTTATGGCTTGGAAGTTGTAACAAATTTAAATTTACTCTTTCTACTCCCTGCCTTTCTCCTAAGATATAAGTAGACAATCCTGGACCACGTCCTGGGTGAATTGCACACCTACCTCTTAAGTCAGGCAGTGCAAACGTTGTTCTTCCATCACCTCCATAGGTTGTTCCTAAAATAGAGAACAATGCTGTATTTTGAGAAATGGGAAGTAATTGACCTTGACAGAACGCGTAGGCTCTTGGCGGGAAGTTTCCAGCAAAAAGCGTCACTTGACCTATAAATGGATTATTCATAATGTTCTGTTTTAAAGATTAATTTCTTGATGGGAAGATTCCTTGCAATGCAATGATGTAATTGATTCCTAAGAATGGTTGAATATTGGTGTGATATTGACTTCCTCCATTGTTAAATACAGTAACACTACCACTTGCTGCACCTCCAGATAAAGCTACCGTTGGTGTTCCAGGAGCATATAAATTCACGGCATCTCCAAGATCTGTTGATGCTTTTGCCAATACAGCACCTGCAGTAGGTGTTTGCAAGGTAGCATCCGCTGTAGACGCTCCAATCACTGATGTTAAACCAGCAGTGTTAGCAATATGCGAGTGCGAAGGCATTTGTGACACTGTTAACGTCACTCTTTCCGTTCCTCCTCTTTCTCCTAGATCATAGTCTGATAATCCTGGTCCGTGTCCTGGATGAACTGGAGTTCTTCCTCTTAGATCTGGTAAGGCAAAAGTTGTTCTTCCGTCTCCACCATACGTTGTTCCTAAAATAGAGAACAAAGCTGAATGAGAGTTGATCGCTAGTAATTGTCCATCACACAATGCCCAAGATCTTGGTGCAAAGTTTCCAGCAAATAATACGATTTCTCCGATAAATGGATCCATAGTTTTAAAATGTTTAAATGGTTAATAAATAAAGTTTCTAAGTGTAATTTTGTTATTGTTCTTCTGCCAAATAAGCAGGCCATACATCAATAATTAACCGACGGAAATCTTTCTCATACGTACTATTGAAGTAAGGATAGTAAACATACCTTTATGTATTCGTGTTTTTTAGGAAGTAAATACGCAATCAACAAATTAGGTATATATACCCGTAAATATATTTACGTTTTTCATTTTTAAACGACTACCATAAACCATTTTGATTTCATCATTCTTAGCAAGAATTCTAAAGTTTTTAAATGAAAAAAAATCACGTACTTTTGAAAAATTCAAATTTTTTGAACATGGATGATTTTATATTGTATTTTCAATTGGGCTTGAACCACGTATTGGATTTTAATGCCTATGATCATATTTTATTTCTCATTGTTTTAGCGGTAATTTTCAGCTTCAATCAATGGAAAAAAGCACTGTGGTTGATTACATTTTTTACTATTGGTCATACCCTAACCTTAGGGTTGGCTGCTTATAAAATCATCAACATTGATGTAGCCATTGTAGAATTTTTAATTCCTGTAACCATTTTTATCACTGGAGTTGCCAACGTAGTTCGCGTGGGAAAAGCTTCCTCAGGAAGAGAAAAACTCAACTTGATTTTTGCCCTCTTTTTTGGTTTGGTACATGGGCTTGGGTTTTCCAATTATTTCCGATTGATGATCGGACAAGAGGAAGATAAAATGCTTCCCTTATTAGAATTTGCTCTTGGAATAGAAGCTTCTCAAGTAATTATTGTATTTGGAATCTTGGCTTTAGGGGGCTTGCTTCAAAATTTTTTCAGGGTCTCCAAACGCGATTGGGTTTTGGTCACATCGGCAATTGTTATTGGGTTCACAATTCCAATGATGATCGAGCGTGTTTTTTGGTAAAGATTTAACGTTCTCATTTTTATAATCTCAGTATTTTTAACCTTCATGAATTCTAAACAACGTAAGTACGACATTGCTTATTTAAGAATGGCTCAAGAGTGGGCAAAGCTGTCACATTGCGAACGTAAGCAAGTAGGCGCTTTGATTGTAAAAGACAGAATGATTATCTCTGATGGTTTCAACGGAACACCTTCTGGATTTGAGAATTGTTGTGAAGATGAAGAAGGAAAAACAAAATGGGAGGTTTTGCATGCAGAAGCCAATGCCATTTTAAAAGTTGCTTCTTCCACCCAATCTACTGTAGGATCAACATTGTATGTAACGCTTTCTCCCTGCAGGGATTGCAGCAAACTCATTCATCAATCTGGGATTACCAGAGTTGTTTTTAGCAGAAAGTACAAAGACATAAGTGGTTTAAAATTCCTAGAAAAGGCTGGTGTTGAACTTTTATATTTACCCTTAGATGAACAAGAATAACTTTCCTATATATCTGTCCTTAGCAACCATTGTCGGCATTGTCATTGGAACTTTTTTTAGCGGAGGTTCTAGCGGCTTGTCCTTAAATGGTGGATCTAAAAACGAAGCAAAGATCAAGCGATTGATGGATTATATCCAACGTGATTATGTAGATGATGTAAACACCGATGTTCTCCTAGACGAAGCCATCACACAAATGTTAGGCAAACTTGATCCGCATTCGGTGTACATTCCTAAAGAGAACCTTCAATCTGTGCAAGAAAGCATGCAAGGAAACTTCGTAGGAATTGGGATTCAGTTTCGAATGATAGACGACTCTATTACGGTAATTCAACCGATGAAAGGCGGCCCAAGCATCAAAGCGGGTATCAAAGCCGGAGATCGAATCATTGCTGCAAACAGAGATACACTCTCAGGTAAAAATTTAAGCAGTAATGATGTTCCAAGGTTTTTGAAAGGTCAGCCTGAAACGGAAGTGAAACTGCAGGTGTATAGAAAAACCAATGATTCGTTATTTACGGTGGATATTAAAAGAGGAAAGGTAAACATCAAAAGCGTAGATCTTTCTTATATGTTGAACGATCGTGTGGGTTATATCAAACTAGATCGTTTCGCTCGAAATACCTATAGAGAATTTAAAGAAGCACTGACCAATTTGACGGACGAAGGAATGGAAGACCTCGTCTTAGATCTTCGTGGAAATGGTGGCGGATTTGTAGACATAGCAACCAAAATTGTGGATGAGTTTTTAGAAGATGATAAACTGATTGTATTCACCAAAAACAACAAAGGATCTATCGATAAATCCTACGCAACCAAAAAAGGTGCCTTTGAAAATGGAGGTTTGTACGTTTTAATTGATGAAAATTCTGCCTCTGCTTCTGAAATTGTCGCAGGTGCTTTGCAGGACAACGACAAAGGAACCATCATTGGACGTCGTTCTTTTGGAAAGGGATTGGTCCAAATTGAAATGGATCTAGGTGACGGTTCAGCAGTTCGATTGACAACAGCTAGATATTATACACCTACCGGACGATCTATCCAAAAGCCCTACTCTAAAAACGGAGATACCGATTATTATAAGGACTACCAACAACGCATTCAGAATGGAGAATTACTGTACCAAGACAGCATTCCTGTTGTTGACTCCTTGAAGTATACCACACCTAAAGGAAAAGTTGTATACGGTGGAGGTGGAATTATCCCCGATGTTTTTGTAGCTGTAGATACCACCGCAGGAATGACCAATTTTTACTTTAGGACAGTGAGTAATTTTGCCTTTGATTATGTTGATGAGAACAGAAAGGAAATTACTGAGAAATGGTCGCTAGATGATTTTGTTGAAAATTTTGACCAAGACGATGCCGTATTTCAATCTTATCTGGCTCAGATCAAAGAAGTAAAAAAGAACAATTCCTACAGAACCGTTGAAACACTCCGACGCTATTTAAAAGCAACCATTGCCAACGAACTCTTTGGAGATGTTGGGTTCTACAGAATCATTCACCAGAATGATAAGATGCTTCAAAAGGTACTGGAATTAGATGCTTCCGAGAGTAAAAGTCATTTCGACTAAGTCCTGAAATGTATTCAGGATAAGTTCGAATAAATCCTGTACTTTTATACCCATGATAACCATTCAGACCTCTGAAAACAAAAAGGTTTATTTCGCATCCGATCAACATTTAGGAGCGCCCACTCATGAAGCGAGTTTACCCCGTGAGAAAAAGTTTGTTGCTTGGTTGGATGAGGTGAAAAAGGACGCGGAAGTTATCTTTTTGCTGGGCGATTTGTTTGACTTCTGGTTTGAATATAAAACTGTAGTTCCAAAAGGTTTTGTTCGAGTGCTTGGAAAGTTAGCTGAAATCAGAGATGCTGGAATTCCCATTTATTTCTTTGTTGGAAATCACGATCTCTGGATGCGCGATTATTTTGAAACCGAACTAAATATTCCTGTTTATTATGAACCACAAGAATTCGAAATCAATGGCAAATTATTCTTCATTGGTCATGGTGATGGATTAGGACCTGGCGACAAAGGCTACAAACGCATGAAAAAGGTGTTTACCTTTCCATTATTCCAATGGCTATTTCGTTGGTTACATCCAGATTGGGGTATGAAATTGGGTCAGTATTTTTCTGTAAAAAACAAACTCATTTCTGGAGATGAAGATGCCAAGTTTTTGGGAAATGAGAATGAATGGTTGGTCCAATATTGTCATAGGAAACTCACTGAAAAACACTACGACTATTTTATCTTCGGTCACAGACACCTGCCTTTAGAAATTGAATTGAATGAGAAAAGTCAATACATCAACTTGGGTGATTGGATTCAATACTATACCTATGGTGAGTTTATGAAGACTTTTAAGTTGAAGGAATATAAGTAGGGGGGGTAGAGATGTTCTCCATTGGATCTTAGACGAGTGCACATATAGAAAATAGCATGGAAAAGAAAAATGAGAAGGAAATTGGATTGGAAGAACGAATGAAAAGTCTTGCAAACTTATTCCTAGACACCATCAACCCCATTCATAAATCGGCTCCACCTGCTGAAAAACTAATCCGATTGATCACAATTGTCTTTGCGGTAATTGCCTGTGCCAAATGGTATGGCAATTTCGGATTGCTAAAATACATTTTTACCGAAAGCACTGGTGGATGGGATTTGAGTATTGCAGAAGCTTTTGCTCCGTTAATTTTGCTTTCCATTGCTGTCGTACTTTTTGGATTACGAAAAAAGAATGGTTGGACTTTAATGGCGGCTTATCTAACATATTCTGCAATCAGTGCATTCGCACTCATCATCATCACTTGGAATATTAGACCTTTTGAAGTGAATGGTCTCGGTGATTTATTTAACTTCTCTTCTACGCCTAATCAGGTATTGACAACCATTTTTTACATTGGAATTCTATGGGTTTTAACTAAAAAAGAAGTTAAGAAACGATACGAGGTTAAAAAACCAACAATCATCAAAACGATAGGTATAACATCCTTGCTCACTATTTTATTCATCGCATTATTACTCCTAACGTGAACAAAATGATGAATTGTTGACTACACTTCATATTTTTGCTAAAAAGTAGGTGTCACATCACTGTCAGGTTACTGTCATATTCGTGTCTCATCACTGTCAATGGGGATTAAAACTTGCTCTGTAGTTTTGTCCCGTCATTTAAAAAACAAAATAAAATGGATTCAAATACAAGCAATCTTAGAGATATCAAAAAGATGAGATTGGAGCGTCATTGGTCGCAGGAACAATTGGCAGATATGAGTGGATTGAGCATCAGAACCATCCAACGCATTGAAAACGGAGAAAACGCAGGTCTAGAATCATTAAAAGCCCTTGCTGCGGTTTTTGAAACCAACATTGCCGACTCTAATAAAGAAGCAGAACAAGAGCAAATCAAAAAAGAGGAAAAATATGTTCAAAAGGTAAGAGGGTTTTACCTTCTTCTAGCCTTGGCTGTTGTAAACCTCGTTATATTCTTTTTGATTGCCATCAACGATTCAGACTCAGAAAGTTGGGGCGTGTTTGTCTACATACTTGTCATGTGGATCTTTTTCTTGGGAATTTATTCCTTCATCAATTTTGATTTTTTCGGAGAAGAATGGAAACAAAGAATCATCGATAAGAAATTCAAAAAGAAATAAATTATTCAACATTCTTTTTCAATTCTAAATGGCACGGAGCTAGCATAGCGAAGTGCCATTGCTTTCACCTTTCACCCTTTACCTTTACCCTTTACCCTACACCCTTTACCTTTCAACTTTAGACTTTGCACTTCAAACCTCGCACTTCTAACCCTCAAATTCCTGTAAATACAAGCCTTTACATACCTAATAGCTTTAACCATACTTTAACAACAATAAAATTCCTATTATTGTAGATTTGTTGCACATAATAAAACTCTTAAAACCTAGTACAACACATGGAAGTAGACGTTAGAGCCATTAATGAAAAAATTGAAAGAGAGAGTGCTTTTGTTGACTTACTAACCTCAGAAATGAATAAGGTAATTGTAGGTCAAAAACAAATGATAGAGCGCTTGCTCATTGGTCTTTTGGGAAATGGTCATATTCTTTTGGAAGGTGTTCCAGGGCTGGCAAAAACCTTAGCCATCAACACACTTTCTAAAGCCGTACAAGGATCGTTTAGTAGAATTCAGTTTACACCAGATTTGTTGCCAGCCGACGTTGTTGGAACCATGATCTACAACATCAAAGAAAACGACTTCTCTATTAAGAAGGGACCTATTTTTGCCAACTTCGTTTTGGCAGATGAGATCAACCGTGCACCTGCAAAAGTACAGTCGGCATTATTAGAAGCCATGCAGGAACGTCAAATCACCATTGGTGATGAGACCTTCAAATTGGATGAGCCTTTCTTGGTAATGGCAACGCAAAACCCTGTAGAGCAAGAAGGAACGTATCCACTTCCTGAAGCACAGGTCGACCGTTTTATGTTGAAAGCTGTGATCGATTACCCAAAATTGGAAGACGAGCAAACCATCATGCGAATGAATTTGAATGGAGGTTTCTCTGCGGTAAATCCAGTGGTTTCTATCGATCAGATTTTAAGAGCTAGAGAAGCTGCAAACGAAGTGTATATGGATGAGAAGATTGAGAAGTATATTCTTGACATCATCTTTGCCACGCGTTTCCCAGACAGATACAACTTATCCAACTTAACACCTCTGATTAGTTTTGGTGCCTCTCCTAGAGGGAGTATCAACCTAGCAAAAGCAGCAAAGTGCTATGCATTTATCAAACGAAGAGGTTATGTAATTCCAGAAGACGTAAGAGCGGTAGTGTACGATGTATTGCGTCACAGAATTGGAATTACCTACGAAGCAGAAGCTGAAAATATTTCATCTATTGATATCATCAATTCTATCATTAATGAAGTAGAAGTCCCATAAACAACGGAAATATTTATTAACCGTCAATTTAAAATTATGTTTAATTCCCCTGTAAACTTTTATTGCTATGAGATACAAATTGACAAGGTACAAGACCTTAACTGGAAACAAAGAAATTTTAGAATTAATTGAAGATGCTTACGGACAATGGATCGTTTATCAAAACAAGAAACCAAGGTTTCATATCAATTGTTTTGATTTCCAAAATGAGTCCAATCAGATTTTAAACGGTTGGCTATTAGCTCAACAAAAATCGATCAACGAAGTTCTGAGCATCATCAACAGAAAGAACAAGACGAACTTAACCATAGAAAAAGCCCCTTTATTGGAGATAAAAGTTGATTCTAAGATTAAAGAAATTAGCTTAGAGCCTTTGCCACTGGAGTGGGTACGCTAGTAAATGGATACCAAAGAGATACTCAAAAAAGTACGGAAAATTGAAATCAAGACTCGCAGATTGTCTGACCACATTTTTGGAGGTGAATACCATTCTACCTTCAAAGGACGTGGAATGACCTTTTCTGAAGTACGTCAGTATCAATTTGGTGATGATGTTCGAGCCATCGATTGGAACGTAACCGCTCGTTATAACGAACCTTATGTAAAAGTTTTCGAGGAAGAACGAGAGCTCACCATGATGTTGATGGTAGACGTTTCAGGATCTGAAATGTTTGGAACTTCTGAGCAATTCAAAAAAGATACGGTGACAGAAATTGCCGCTACCCTAGCCTTCTCGGCCATTCAAAACAACGACAAAGTTGGACTCATTCTCTTCTCTGATGAGATTGAACTATTCATTCCTCCTAAAAAAGGAAAAAGTCATGTGTTAAGAATTATTCGCGACTTGATCGAATTCAAGCCAAAAAGCAAAAAAACCAACATCGCAGAAGCCTTTAAGTTTTTAAGTAATGTCATGAAAAAGAAAGCCATTGTATTTATGCTTTCCGATTTTATGGATGACGATTACGAAAGAACCTTAAAGATTGTTGGTAACAAGCACGATATTACGGGAATTCGAGTGTATGACAAACACGACGAAGAGATTCCTAATCTGGGAATGGTTCCTATGCTTGATGCTGAAACCAATCAGGTGCATTTGATTAATACCTCTTCTAGATCTGTGAGAAGAAATTACAAAGCCAACGCGCTTCGTTTGGTGGATTATTATCATTCTACCTTCAAAAGAAGTGGAGCGGGAACGATCGATACCCGAGTAGACGAGAGTTACGTGAAAAAATTATTAGGATACTTTAAACACAAAGGAAGCTAAGTAGATGAAGAAGTACATTCTGTTGATTTTTTTATGTGTTAGTTCCTTTGCCTTTGCTCAAGAAGTAAAGGTAAAAGTAGATACTACCAATATTCGAATTGGAGAACAGTTCAATTTTCAGATCTCTGTAAATGACACCGCTAATGTGATCATTCCGAAACTAGAGAATTTGAAAGGGTTGGAAATTGTAGAAGACATCCCAACCGACACATTGGATAAAAATCTGATCAAAAAGTATTTACTAACAAGTTTTGATAGTGGAGCCTACTACATTCCATCGCAACAAGTCTTCATTCGAAACAGAGCTTATATTACAGATTCTATTCTCATCAATGTAGCTACAGTGGCCATTGATACAACGAAACAGAAAATGTTTCCCATCAAAGCCATTCAAAGTGAACCCTTCACTTTTGATGACTTCAAACCCTATATCATCTGGATCGTTCTTGCGCTATTGTTGATTGCAGGGCTAATCTATTACCTCAAAACTCGCAAGAAGAAAGAAGTTGTAGAGAAAGAAGTAGTCATTGCTATTCCTGCCTTTGAAGAAGCGCTTGCCAAGTTGAAAGAGCTGGATGAAAAACTCTTGTGGCAAAATAACAAAGTCAAGCAATACTATACAGAGCTTACAGATATCATTCAGCACTATCTGGGAAGAGATGTGGAGATTCCCACTGCAGAGCTTACCTCTTCGGAGATCATTGAGTTGGTGGAAACACAGAACCATTCTAGAAAACTAGGGATTGAACGAGATACCTTAAAGAATTTGGGGCTTTTATTCAAGAATGCCGATTTGGTAAAATTCGCAAAGTCGAAGCCTTTATCTCACGAAATTGAAGGCGATCGAAGATTGGCAGAACGAATCATTAGCAACATTCAACCTAAGGTAAGAGAATATAAAGACGCAGTTGCTGCAGAACAAGGAACTGTGATTGAAACTCCTCAGTCACAACCTGTTGCTCAGACAACCACCATCAAACAGGAAGTAACCAAGAAACCTTCTTGGGTTCGAAGAAATCGTGTATTGGTGATTGTAGGAAGTATTTTGTTGACAGTTATTATAGCTGCTGCCATCATCATTCCTATACTAATTGGGAAATATTTACCTCCAACGGTATCTCAATTAGCAGAAAAAGAATGGGTCACAAAGACCTATGGGGCTGCGCCGTCCATAACAATTTCTAGTCCTGTAGAGTTGACAAAACAAGCAGATTTAGAAGTTCCTGAAGAAATCAGACGATTGATCATTGCTTCCAGTAATTATAGCTATTCAAATTGGCTCGCCGGTATCGAGATTGCCGTAGCAACCAATAGCTATGATCCATCCGTACAAACAAGTTTGGATGGAGCGGTAAATGGAGTACAATCTTCTATAGGACAAGAAGAAGGAGTGACCCTTATTTCTTCCAATCTTGAAAGTTTTAGTATTTCGTCTGTCGAAGGAAGAAAAATCTCAGGAACGCTTAATCAACGTGGCGATGTCTTATCCTATACTGCCCTCATTTTGGTCGATGAAAATAGGTTATGGACCATTATGTTATCGCACGAAGAGAGCGATACTCAGGGTGCAGCAATTATAGAACGAATGATAAACTCAATAAAAATTGATTTGGCCGATGTGGAGTAATTTTGAGTTTCATAGTCCAGAATTCTTATGGTTGCTAATTGCCATTCCTTTATTGGCGATCTGGTACTTTTTTGTTCGTAAAAAAGACACGGCTGTATTGACCATTTCCAGCGTGAAAGGATTCAATCCAAAAGGATCTTTTCTCCCCATGTTGAAGCCGATTTTGTATATATTCCGATTGCTCGCCTTGGCATTTTTATTGGTGGCGCTAGCAAGACCGCAAAATGTGGCGGTAACCTCCAAGATCAAAGCAAATAAGGGAATTGATATTGTGATGGCTATTGATGTTTCAGCAAGTATGTTGGCAAAAGATTTGAAGCCTAATCGATTGGAAGCCTTAAAGCAAGTTGCAACTAACTTTGTAAACAGAAGACCGAATGATCGTATTGGGATTGTGGTCTATGCTGGAGAAAGTTTTACGCAAACTCCAATCACGAGCGATAAAGGAATTGTGAAAAGAACGATTTCCGAAATTCGTTGGGGACAATTGGAAGGCGGAACGGCCATTGGTATGGGATTGGGCTCAGGAGTGAATCGATTGAAAGATAGCAAGGCAAAAAGTAAAGTGATTATTCTGTTAACGGACGGTGTAAACAATACAGGAAACATCGATCCGAAAACAGCCACCGAATTGGCAAAAGAACTGAATATCAAAGTATATACCATTGGGATTGGAACGAATGGAACGGCAGATTTTCCATATGCAAAAGATCCAAGAACAGGTCAATTACAATTCAGAAAGCAACAAGTGGAGATTGATGAAGAGTTGCTGAATTTTATTGCTGAGGAAACCGAAGGTCAATACTTTAGAGCGACTGACAATACCAAGTTGCAAGAGATTTACAATGAAATCGATAAGTTAGAAAAAACAAAGATAGAAGAATTAAAATACACCAGTTTTGAAGAGAAATACAGAATTTTCATTTTCATCGCTGGCGCGTTATTATTCTTAGAATTTTTATTGAGGAACACATTGTTCCGTAGCTTTATTTAAAGAACAAACGAATAAACAGAAAAACAACAAACGTCAGATGTATCAATTAGAAGAACCCATATATTTTTATGCCTTTGCAATCATTCCAGTGATTGTATTGGTTTTTCTATTGGTGTTGTGGTGGAAAAAAAGAACCCAGCGTAAGTTTTCTTATTCACCATTGTTGAGAAAATTGGCTCCAGACATCTCTGTTTTTAAATCGACACTGAAACTTCTATTCTTCCTTGCGGGAATTTCGTTTTTAATTTTGGCATTGGTCAATCCAAAAATGGGAACCAAGCTCAAAACTGTGAAACGTGAAGGTGTGGATGTTGTCTTTGCCTTGGATGTTTCCAAAAGTATGTTGGCAGAAGACATTGCTCCCAACCGATTGGAAAAATCGAAACAAATCATCTCGAAGATCATAGATAATTTAGGAAGTGATCGTGTAGGAATCATCATTTATGCTGGAAACTCCTATCCATTATTACCAATTACAACAGATCATGCCGCTGCAAAAATGTTCTTGCAAAATGCGAATCCTGACCTCGTTTCAAGTCAAGGAACCGCCATCAATGAGGCATTGAACTTGGCGAAAACCTATTACAACAACGATGATCAAACGAATCGTTTTTTGATCATGATTTCAGACGGTGAAGATCACCAAGAAGAAACCAAAGAAGTTGCTCAAACACTTTCAGACGAGGGTGTCAAAGTATATACCATTGGAGTAGGAACCGAAAAAGGAGGTCCAATTCCACTAAAGATCAACGGTTCCTTGATCGGTTATAAAAAAGACCGAAAAGGAGAGACCGTAATCACACAAAGAAAACCCGATGTATTGCAAGAAATTGCTAGTGCATCCGATGGAACTTATATCGATGGAAATAAAACGGATAAGCCCGTAACCACCATTGAAGATATTATTGCCAATGCTCAAAAGAATGAATTTGAGACCAAGCAATTTTCAGATTACAAAGATCAATTTCAATGGTTTTTGGCGATCGGTATTCTATTCTTAGTTTTGGATATTTTCTTACTCGATAAGAAAACCAAATGGCTAAGAAAAGTAGATTTGTTTAATGAAGAAGGTAAATAAAAATAAGTGATGAAAAACATTCAATATATTCTCGCTTTTGTCATGGTACTCACTTCGGGTATTTCATTTGCTCAGAAAGATTCTATCGCATTGCAAAGAGAGGCAAGAAAGCTAGTTAGAGAAGGGAACAAATTGTACGACAGTAAGAATTACACAGATGCTGCTGTTTCTTATAAAAAGGCCTTAGATAAAAATAGCGCCTATAAAAAAGCTACCTACAATATGGGGAATGCTTTGTATCAAGATAAAAATTACAAGGAAGCCATTCCTCAATACGATCTTGCGGCGAAAGCTGCAGAAGACAAAGCTTCCAAAGCTGAAGCTTTCCACAATATGGGAAATGCCTTTATGGAAGGAAAAAATTATCAAGGTGCTGTAGATGCTTACAAGAATTCATTAAGGAACAATCCTAATGATGATGAAACGCGCTACAATCTTGCTGTTGCTCAGAAGTTGTTAGACAAGGAGAAGCAAAAGAACAAGGACAAGAACAAAGACAAAAACAAAAACGACAAGAACAACAAAGACGATAAGAATAAGGACAAGGATAAGAAAGACGGCGACGACAAAGACAAAAAAGATCCTAAGGATAAAAACGATAAAGGCAATCAGGACAAGGACAAAAAGAACCAAGATCCTAACAAACAAGACAAGAAAAAACAAAAGCCTAAACCTCAACAAGGAAAGATGTCTCCTCAGCAAATCAAGCAGCTTTTAGAGAACTTGAACAACGAGGAAAAAAAGACGCAAAAGAAATTGAATGCTAAAAAGGCAAGAGGTAAAAAAGTAAAACAAGAAAAAGACTGGTAAATTTTTATATTCGCCACGAATTGAAAACATGTACATGAGGCAAGCAGTAAAATATATCACTATTCTACTCTTTACACTAGCGAGCATTTCTTTGCATGCCCAAGAAGCAGAATTAACAGCCAGTGTAAGCAAAAACAAACTGGGTCAAAATCAACGACTTCGTATTGTTTTTGCTGTCAATAAACAAGGTGCCGATAACTTTGTACGACCCAATTTCCAGGACTTTAGAGTCATTAGCGGTCCCGTGCATTCCATCAGTCAGTCTTGGAGAAATGGGAAGGCAACCTTCTCTCAATCTTATACATTCATTTTGGAGCCGAGAAAAAAGGGTGAATTCATCATTCCTGAGGCTTCCATTGAATTGAACGGAAAAACACTCAAATCAAAACCCGTAAAGGTCATTGTTTTAGATCCCGTTGAAATCCCTGCAAATCCAAACGATCCCTATTATATCGCGCAACAAAATGTGCATTTGGTCGCAGAAATTTCAAAGTCGAGTCCATTTGTGGGTGAAGGTGTTTATGTGGAATACAAGTTGTATGTGAGTCAGAACATCAGTGTGAATGACTACTCTGTAACTGAGCCTCCGCAGTACAATGGATTCTGGAATCAGGACATCAGAATCAACGGGCTTTCTGCAAGACAAGGTACCTACAACGGTGAACCTTATCGATATGTGGTTTTAAAGAAAGCATTACTCATTCCAACAAGATCTGGTAAGTTGACCATTGATCCCATGGTAATGGATATCGTAGTTGGTGTTCCCACAGGTAGAGGCGATTTCTTTGGGAATCCGATTGTTCGAAATATCAACAAGACCTTCTCTTCTGCTAAGAAATATGTGAATGTAAAAGACTTACCACTGGATGGAAAACCATTGAACTTCGGTGGTGCCGTTGGAGAGTTTGATTTCGACGTGACTGCCAGCAGAAACATCTTAAAGTCAAACGAATCAGCAACCGTCTCTGTCAATATAAAAGGGCGAGGGAACCTAAAACTCTTTGAGCTACCTGAAATCAAAACACCTTCAGAGTTGGAGGTCTATACTCCAGAGCAAACAGAAAAAGTATCGGTAACACCAGCTGGAATCAAAGGAACCGTAAGTAAGAATTATACGGTAGTCCCTGAGTTTAAAGGAAAGTATAAAATCCCGAGTACAGAGTTCTCTTATTTCGATCCAAAGAAAAAAGAATATGTCACCTTGACTTCCGACGATCTTTTTGTGGAAGTATTGGAAGGAAAAGAAGTGGTGACCAATTCAGAAAATACAGTTGCTAAGAAGGATGTGGTTACTACGGGTGTAAGCTTTAGATATATTGAAACAAAATCGTCTTTTGTACCGTCTGTAACATCAGATTTCTTCAAGTCGAATTTATACTACTTGCTACTGTTCTTACCGATGGTTTTTATTCCAATTGGAATTATCATCGCCAAAAGAAATGAAGCGAGAAGCAATGACATTGTTGGAAACAAACTGAGAAAGGCGGACAGATTAGCGAAAAAATATCTTTCTGAAGCCAAGAAGCAATTGGGTAAAAAAGAGGAATTCTACATCGCCTTGGAAAAAGCATTGCACAACTATCTGAAGGCGAAACTTCGTATTGAAACTTCGGACATTAGCAAAGAAAAGATCACAGAATTGTTAGCGAGTAAAAATGTTGACAATGGTTCCATCACATCGTTTATTGATGTATTCAAAAGTTGTGACATGGCTCGTTATTCGCCCATGACAGTGGCAGACATGAATAACGATTATGAAAATGCAAAACAGGTAATTACTCAAATCGATAAACAATTGTAGCATGAAGAAGTTGTTAATCTTAGCATTGTTTTTGAGTCAGGTTGTCCTTGCACAATCTGCAGATGAGTTGTTTCAAAAAGCGAACGATCAATACAAATTGGAACAGTATGAAGCAGCCATCGAAACCTACGAGCAAATTGAAAGTTTAGGGCTTACTTCTTCTGAGCTGTATTACAATATTGGAAACTGCTATTACAAGTTGAACAGAGTGGCTCCTTCCATCTATAACTATGAGAAGGCGTTAATGATCAATCCGCTGAATGCAGACGCTCAAAACAACTTGGTTTTTGCTAGAAGATTGACCATCGACAATATTGAAGAATTGCCAAAGTCGGTGTTACAAAAACTCGATGAATCTTTTGTGAAAAAACTGTCCTACAATGAATGGGCAATCGTTTCCGTGGGATTGTCTATTTTGGGATGTTCCTTATTCTTACTGTTCTACTTTGCCTATTCATCAGGTAGAAAACGATTCTTCTTTGTGACGAGTGTGATTAGTTTCTTATTACTGATTACCACATCCGTCTTCACCATCAAAGAATACTCATTTGCTCAGTCCAATATTGAAGCCATCATTTTTGCTACGCAAATAGAGATCAAAAATGCTCCGACACTAAACGGCGAAACCGTCTTCACACTTCACGAAGGAACCAAAGTCAAAGTGCTAGACACTGTAGACAATTGGAAAAAGATCAAAATCGCCGATGGCAAAATTGGTTGGATTGTCACCGATGAACTAAAAGTTCTTTAGTTTAAAACGTCTGAATTATATACATATACATAGGCATTCCCAAGGTAATATTGAAAGGGAATGTAATGGCCAATGCCATGGGTAAATACAAACTTGGATTCGCTTTGGGTGCAGCAATTCGCATGGCTGCTGGAACCGCAATATAAGATGCACTCGCCGCTAGAATTGATAATAAAAATCGGTCCCCGTCTTGAGTTAAGAACAGTCCAGATAATTTGGCTATAAAAATTCCATTGAGGATTGGGATGACAATGGCAAATGCCAAGGCAAACCATCCTTTCTTAACCAAAGCCCCAATTTTTTGTCCACTGGTAATTCCCATATCCAATAAGAACACTGCTAAGAACCCTTTAAAAATATCTGTGGTAAAAGGTTTGATTCCTTCTGCTTGTGCATCACTGGCAATAAATCCAATCAGCAAGCTTCCTAAAATGAGAAGTACACTTCCATTTGTCACCGCATGTTTTAGAAGTCCAAGAAGTTCTTTGGTCGATTTTTTCCCGTTGGAATACAGTCTCATTAGGAGCACTCCAATAATTATAGAAGGCGCTTCCATCAAAGCCATTACAGCCACCATATGTCCACCGAAGGAAATTCCTTCTAGTTCCAGAAAGCTCACGGATGTCACAAAAGTCACCGCACTTACCGAACCATAGGCTGCAGCAATGGCACCTGCATTGTCTACCGTAAATTTTAATCGAAGGATAAAGAATGTGTAAAAAGGCACTGCCAATGCCAATACGATACCTGCAATGAGTGCGTATAAAATATCAGTGTTGTAAGTACTATGGGCTAACTCTTGCCCCCCTTTAAAGCCAATAGAGAGTAAAAGATAGAGCGAAATAAACTTGGAAGAGTTTTTTGGAATTTCAAGATCACTCTTAACTTGTGAGGCCAATATGCCTAAAATAAAGAATAGGAGGGCTGGATTGGTTAAATTATCAACCAACAAATGTAAATCCATTATGTAAGAAAGTTATGGGCTAAGTTTAGCTACAAGCTTGTAATTAGTCGATGATTTCAAGATTCAGAATCCCATGAATTCTAATCTTTTTCCCATCTATTCTAGCCTCATGACAGAAAGACTTGAATTCTGCTTTGTCCTGAATGAGTTCGTTTACTCGACTGTCATCATAACTTGTGTCGCTGTACATGTTTCCTTCATTTAGGGAAAGCCTGTGAATCTTGTGAAAATTAATTTTTTCTTCAATTAAAGAGTTGATCACATCTGAAGCTTCAGAAGCCGTAAAAACTCCATCTACTAACTTTACTTTGTGCAATACATCTTTTGCTACCATGATTTGAATCTTTTAGATTTTTAAATACTTATTACTATTGGATATAATTGACACGAAAGTGATCAATGCAACTACGACGGAAACCTCCATTAGTGGCCAAAAGAACTCACTATCAAACCTATAAGTAAGAAACAAACAAGCAATCAAAGCCAGATACAAAAGGCAAATTACAATCAATCGAAAATTATCAATCAATCGAAGTTTGCGCTTTTTTACTTGGTTCTTTGATACGAGTTCAGCTGTTCTTAAAGTTTGGTTAGATGCTTTGACATTTGGATACATATCAATTATGATTATTAATTTTTGCTGACGCAAAGTTGATACATTTTATCCATATAGTTTTATATATATTTACTATCCTATACATAAACATTGTTTATGTTTTGTTTAAGGTTTTCCGTCCGTTAAAGTTGGTTAACGCCACTTGTCTATTGATTCTACTTATTGTATCTTTACTTTTCAATCATCAAAACTCCAAATGACGAAATCATTCATCGTTTATTTCTTTTCATTGATCTTGGTGGCGTCTGTAGTCACCCCTACTTACTTTATGTTGGTTGAAGGGACTCCTGAAATTGCAGAAGTTGTAGATTTTGGTGAGGAAGAAGAAAACAAGAATAACGAAGCTAAGAATGATATAGATGCTAAAATCTATTATGCACATTATAGTTCATTTTTAGACAGTAGTTTGGAAAAGAAATCTTTGATTAGTTTTTATTCAAAGAACTATACTTCTTACCAGAAAAAACTGATCTCTCCACCACCAGAGTTTTACTCTTAAAACTCGCTATCTAAAAACCAAAATTTAATTAATAATCCGTTCAATCTTTACATCGTAGAGATTGTCATATACATTTCATCATGTTTAAAAATATTAAAAGTGACTTACCGGCTAGTATAGTCGTGTTTTTCGTAGCGCTGCCCTTGTGTTTAGGAATCGCATTGGCCAGTGGAGCTCCTCTCTTTTCAGGGTTAATTGCTGGAATTGTGGGAGGTATTGTTGTTGGATCTTTGAGTGGCTCTCAAATTGGAGTTAGTGGTCCAGCAGCAGGTCTCGCTGCTATTGTATTGGCAGCCATAGATCAATTAGGATTTGAAATTTTTCTTTCCGCAGTTGTAATTGCGGGTGTGATTCAAATCATCTTTGGAATTGCAAAATTGGGAATTATTGGATACTATTTTCCTTCATCTGTCATCAAAGGAATGCTTACAGGTATTGGAATTATCATCATCCTAAAACAAATTCCTCACTTCTTAGGAGATCATGACGATCCAGAAGGAGATTTCGCATTCTTTCAAATAGACGGAGAAAATACTTTTACCGAGATTTTAAATGCTATTGGAGACCCAAGTATGGGGCCAACTTTAATTGGACTCATCTCTTTGGCAATTCTTATTTTATGGACCAATGTTCTCGCTAAAAAATCAAAAATATTCCAATTAGTTCAAGGTCCATTAGTAGTAGTAGTGGTGGGAATCATTTACTATCTGACCACAAAGGGAACTGCTTATGGAATTTCAGAAGAGCACTTAGTATCTCTAAGTGAAGATCGGAGTACTGAAGGTTTACTAACTCAATTTGTCACTCCCGACTGGAGCCAGGCATTCACAACTCCAGTACTTATTACCGCTTTCACCATCGCCTTAGTGGCAAGTTTGGAAACTCTATTGTGTGTAGAGGCAACGGACAAACTGGATCCAGACAAGCGTGTAACACCCACAAATCGTGAATTATTAGCACAAGGAGCCGGGAATTTTGTTTCAGGATTTATTGGTGGATTACCGATTACTCAGGTAATTGTGCGATCGTCTGCGAATATTCAATCAGGAGGAAAAACAAAATCATCGGCAATCATTCACGGATTCTTCTTAATTGCTTCTGTGGCTACGATTCCGTTTTTATTGCAAATGATTCCATTGTCAGTATTGGCGGCGGTACTCTTTATTGTAGGGTATAAATTAGCGAAGCCTTCTACATTCAAAGCAATGTATAATGGAGGTTGGACACAATTTGTTCCGTTTATGGTGACTGTTTTAGGTATTGTACTTACAGATTTACTGAAAGGACTGGCGATGGGATTGATCATTGGAATCTTGATTGTACTTTATAAGAGTTATAAAAATTCTCATTTCTTGCACAAAGAAAATGATGATCCTAACGATGGGAAAGTAAAAATGACACTGGCGGAAGAGGTTACTTTCTTCAATAAAGGAGCCATTCTTAAGGAATTAGATGCGCTCGCCGAAAACTCATTCCTTGAGTTGG
>CAZTFN010000036.1:0-13051 GCA_964612905.1 uncultured Flavobacterium sp.
TTCCGTCAAATGGAAGATCAATCGAGAACTAAAAAGTTCATTGTCTTTTTGAAGAACTTCGTCAATGATGCAGTCCCATAGTATTTTTCGATCTATAGTGTTTAGCTTATGGAAGCTCGAATACAATGTTTCCTTCCAAATCGTATTGAATCGTTCAGAATCTATGGCTTTCAGTACACTTTCAATTTGTCGATCAGAGAGCTGTTGAATGATTCTTTTTCTAAACGCAACATTGATCAGCTTTGATTGAAACTTAATCAAGAAACTCTTTGATTGTAAGAATTCTTCAAACTCCTCTTCTGAGAGTTCAAATACCTCTTGCGATTTCATCCACCAAGGGCTGGTTCCCGTTTCGAGAAAATGCAGAAAGGTATTTTCCTTGCCACTCTCAATGGTGGTTAGTTTGGCTTCTTCATTGTTAGGGTGTGCAAGATTGGTGACTCTTTTCAGTTCTTTGGTAAGCGCTCTCTTGACATCCTCTTTGAGCTCTTTATAATTGAGTGTTGAAGAAGTACTTACATTCACAGATAAATACGGTATTTGTATGACCTGCGAATGCAAATCTTCTTCTATTGTTGAGAAATAACTTTCTAAAAATGGAAGGATATTATCTTTCAAAAACCCATTAATATTGTCTTTCAAATCGAAGGCTGACATTGAATTATTGGTCAGTACATCGACATGAAGCTTGTTAATGATATGTTTTTGAATACCCTTCATTAATCAAATCGTAAGGCTGGTAATAACTTATTTTCAATATCACCTTTAATTGCACCTTGAACCTGAGGATCATTGGTATAATTCGTCAAGAAACTCTGCAAATTATCGCCCTTGTCAAATTGGATATCGCCTCCTTTTAACTCAGTGAAGTTTTTAGTCAAACTGCTGAACACCAAATCAATTCTGTCTTTGTTCTCTTCATATGCTCTTTCTGGTTGACAATGCATAAAGAAGAAGAAAAACTTGGTCTGTGCAATCAAATAGTTTGAAAGTTCTTCTACTCTTTCAGGCTTGTTCACACTTTCCAGAATTTCATTTTTTGTATTTGTGTATAAGTCAGTTAATGATTTCACGAATTCTGGAGTTATTTCACCGCTTGTCAAAAGTCTTGTTTGAACTTCTGGAGTTCCCGCTATAATGACATCATATAACCTCACCGTTGCTAATTGAACGCGATCTTGAATATTAATATCTTCTTCTTTTGGAAGTCTTTTTCTCTCTGTTTTTATTCCAGTTAAGACGGTCTCTACACATTTGTTGTCATCTGTGGTAGTTCCTTCTTTAATCTTAAATTCTAAAATTTCAAAAGTATCTGATCCACATTCTCCAAAGACTTCTAAGCTAATGTTGATGAAATCGCCGTCCAACCTGCTTAGAGGTATGCTTTCATCTTGCTTGTCTTCTCGTTCAACTAGGATACCACCAACATTCCATTTGTATGCATCTGCTTCATCTGACGTATTGGTTAACTTCAATTGATCTCTATCTACTCTTGCGCTGAAGCTCGCTTCTGGAGCATCTTTAATTGTGAGTGTTAATAATGTCTCTCCTGCGATTGAAAGTTCTACTTCACCACCATTTTGTGTGGCTCTATCTGTAGCTCTGAATCTTGGGTTGTTATTATCATCATAGAAAACACCATCACCTTCTACCAATGTTCCAGATATATCAGGATTTACCGATATTAGGTGTGCTTGACCGTCATTGAAACAATAGTTCAATTTATTTCGTGGCATTCGCAACCTGAAGTTTGGATAATCGATACCCACAGAGATATCTCCAGTGGATACACAAGGTCCTCCAAAACTGACTTCTACAACTATATCAGTGGTCGTTCCGTCTCTGTTGACAGGTAAATTGACCTGAATAGCGTTCTCATTGACTCCCATGTCTTCAGGTCCAACTCTCCAATTAAACGTTGCACTGCCTACATCAACATTAGCAGGAAGCGCTGCTTCTATATCATATCTATAATGTAGGACATTATTGACCCAATTGAAAGCACCACTATTCTCGGTGACTTCTACTTGGAAAGTAGCACCAATGACAATTTGAGCTCCTGTGGATTGTCCGCCAAGCGTGAATCTTATGGGTGTATTGAAGCTTTGGAAATCGTTTGGGTCAATGATGAGTTGATCATTTTCAATTGATAAGCCTTGAACTCCATCGACAATTTCAATTTGTGCATTGGCAGGTTCTTTTTCTGTAAATGGAACCTCTCCCGGAACACCCGAACTTATATCAAAGCAGTAGCTCTCTGCAATTTCAAGCCTTACTTCAGTCAATTCTTCGAAGGTAATTGGATCAATAGGCACTTCTTTCTCACAGAAGCCATTGCTAACTGTCAAGCTTGGAGTAATTGTTCTACTATCTAATAGCGATAGCTTATAGACTTTTTCTACTATTCTGTCAGCATTTGGCATCTCATCATAAGCCTCTCCGTTGCCAAAGTCCCAACTGTATGATAGATTTTGGTAGCGGTTGGAGACTTCATACAAAACAGTTGCGGTTGTATGCATTTCGTCGTATGTCTCTGTAGTTGTTACCGAAAGCGGTACATCTTCATATACAGTGATTCGACAGTCAGTTTCTTCATCGTTTACGGTGAAGCTAATTTCTTGACCATATAAACTTTCATGCATTAAAGAGGCATCAAAAACTGGATTTCCATTGGCATCAGTAGTCAAACCACTTGGTTTTGCAGGATCTACATTTGCTTTGATTTCTCCGTCACTTGGGCTTACGTCGAACGGTATTGGAATGACATCTTCACCATCTTTCAAACAGATATAAGAGACTGGAAGACTCAATGAAATAGGTTCTGCAGGAATGATAAAATTGATCGGTGAGCAGTCTGAACAACACATGTAGGGCAAACTGAAATCGGCGATCACCGTATTTCTTGTCGTAACGTTTGCTTCCAGAACTTCATTCGCATCAAAGAAGAAGTCGGCATCTTGTCCCACGGTATTGGAATTCTCAAACTGCATGTAAAAAGACTGTTCAGGAACTGAACGATCTTTAATGGATATCACTAAAATATTGCCATTTGCCTCAGCTTCTAGTTTATCGGCTCCATCCGCATTTTCCCAATGAACGTTTAAGAAATTAGCAAGACTGGTTACCGTTTCTTCAATAGTTTCACCGATAGGAACCGCTCGATCCATTGGGACATCACTCTCTGCAGTAATTTCACTTACAAAGATGAATTCGGTACTAAATCGGCCTTCCCAAAGTTCTATTTTACCTCCTTCTCCTCCCAAACCTCCTTCTAATACTTGAGGTAATTGTAAAAATGGAATTTCCAAAATCACGTTGGGGTATGTGGGTTCGCTTTGTTCAGCTTCTTTCAAGTAGACCATTACAAAAGTTCCTCCTGGAACTACGCCTGCTTTGTGTTCCAACCCTGGATGATTCTTTACAAACTCACAAAGCTGTGTTTGTTTCAAGATATGATCCTGTCTCGACTGAATCTCTTGATACAATACTTCCAATTTCTTGGCAGAACAACAAACCGTTGACAATTGACCGAATAACAAACCTAAGGATTGTTTGGTCTCTTGGGTTAAGTTCAGAGCTTCATATTTTCTTTGTAATAAAGTTACTTGTACACATAATTGATCGACGCTGTTTTTGTATGCGGCAAGACTGTTCTCATTGATCTCTGTAATCCTGTTTGGTATTAAATTGTCTAGCACATAAATCAGCACCAACAATTGTGCAACGTCATTTAGAATGAATTTACTCAAATCGCGATCTTGCGACCAACCATCATTTTGAGATACTTCTGCTTCAAGGTCTTTGAGTCCTAATTGAATATCACTCTTCGTGGCATTTTTTAGTTTCGTAATAATATCTATCACACGTCCACCTAGTGCTTCTTCACTCGTATTTGCGTTGACCAGTACTAGGTTTTGTCGTCCGCCATTGCTAGCATATCTATTATGAAGTCTAGCAAGAATCATATCATTGGCTTCCATTCTTCTCACATCAACATCTTCCTCTTTTTCTTTCTCTCTCTTATCATCCAAATTTTTCCTCTGGGATGATGTATGATCTCCTGGGTTCTCAATACTAAACCCAGATAAGAAATAAATTGTTTCGGCCAACACACAGTCTTGTTCTGCACGCCAAGCATCCAGCAGCACCGTCAAGTCTTCAAACTGACATTTGTATTCGGTAAGATCTACGCTTTCTTTGTCTGTTTCTATCGAAAGGACTTTGACATCAAAACTCAATCCATGTTCTTCTTTGAGTTGGGTAATTTTATCTAGAGCATCTCGATATTGTTTTCCTTGATGTCCTTCAATTCGATAGAAATCAAAGGGATCTAAATTGTAATCTAATGGATTCCTTACAGAAGGAACATTGGCTAAGTTCTCGGTATGATAGCTTAGGTTGTATCTCTTTCTCAAATACTTAGATGTTTTTACACTCCATTGTTCTAAAAAGCTGTCTGTCACATTGTAATAGAAAGGAATGGACTTTTCTGACAACTCCGCTTGCGTTAATGAGGGGGTAATTTTAATCTCTTCTCCTTTATTCAAAAGCTTGTATTCTTCTGCTAGTTGCTTGATCTTTTTAAGTAGGCTCAATACATTTCTATACTTTTCATTTTCAGCAGCAATAATTGGAGACTTATAAAAAGAGTGCCTGAAGGTTTCATATTCTGCCGTCTCAACCAATCGGCCAAGCATGAGGTGTTTTGGGAAAGATCCAATGTCTGGACAACAATCTACATTCAGGTCTAACAACAAGGCTTTGATCTCGTTATAGGTATCGATAAAGTCCTTCAAGAGATCGTATCTGTATTGAAAATCGGTTGGGGTTTTGGCCTCTTCGAAGTTGAAAAGTTGATGTATTAAATGGGATACGGGAGACTGACCAAACTTCTCATAGATGGTATCTAAACTCTCCCCCAAATATTGAAGGGTATTGGTTCCTTTAATCACATCAAAGTAGTTCTTTTTGAGTTGGGTGTTTGTCTTGGTATTGTTCGTATTCAACACAACTCTTTTGGCACTTACCTCTCTCAATCCTAAATAGGTTTCATACCAATCATTTCCTTTAAAAATAGGATCATTCCCAATGATGTATTGTGCATTTTGAGAGGACACTAATAAGACTCTTAATCGAGCTACTTGTTCAATACCTTGATTGTCGCAAGTCAGTTGTGTACACAGATCTCCTTCCTTCGAATAACTCTCTAGATACAACAACGCAACCATATTGCTCAAATCGGGGAGTTCTGACAGACTTGTATGTGTATCTGCATCTTGTTCGTGCAGTTCCCACATATTGATGACCGTTTTATCTGGCTTGACAAAGTGTTTGTATTGGGCTTTATTATCTGTAAATAGTTTATAGAAGCTGTAAGTTTTGGAACTCAGGTCAATGGACTTCAAGGTAGTATCGTTTTGCCCCGCTTCTGTTTCAGATTGCTTTTGTAAGGCGACTAGGTCACCATCTGTAGTAACACCTCTTCCTTGCGTGATTTGGATGGTGTGATCTTCAGCATTGTAAATGACTTTAAATCCACATACAATTCCCACTCCACTTAAACTCGTACGAGTTAATCTGTCTTGATCATCGAAGTAATCTAAAAAAGCGTTCAATTGCCTTTCGGTCAAAACTTGATTCTTATTGAACTTGCTGTATTGTGTAGAGATGTCTACCAATTTCGTATTGATGTCTGTCAAATTAACTGCCATTGTTATCTGTTTTTAGAGTTCCCAAATTCGTTTGTCCGAGAATGATTCTTCCCTTCACCTCATCGCTTTCGTCTGAGCAATCCAGCAGTCTGCCTTCTGGATAGATGGTATTGAGTTTCGTCATTGCCTCTATTAATTTTTTGTGTTCGTCGTTGTCGTTAGGTTGTTGTTGATCCAAATTTGTCTTTGCAATCAAGTAGGTTTTGTAAGCTTCTTCAAAACACCAGAGATCGTTTTCCAAATCAGGGACTTGGTTCTTACGTTCTCCCACCCAGCAGATTCTAGGAATGATATGAGAAGGAAGTTCTTCTCTGATCACGTTTTCCATGAAGTTTCGGAAATCAGGATTCCCAAATCTGTAGGTAAAGCCAGGTAAAATAATGCTTACTTTAAAAGAGTATGGATCTATTCCACATCCATCTTCACAGTCATCCACGCAAATGGGCATAAATGCTTCTTCTGGAGCTAGATTGTTAGTAATATCTGGTCTTAATAAAATATGTTCTACTAGGAACATACCTTCTTCAGTAAAATCTTGCTTGATAAAATTGACTGCATTTAGAATCCCTGTTTTGAGTTCCTCAACTGTGCTGTAGTATGTATATTGATACCCCAACATATAATCTGGACGCTCTTCAGAATGTGGTGAATCCATCACACCAAAAGAGTATTTACCTCCATCTGATTTGTTGATTTTAAGGGTTTCTACATAAGTATCATCTGATATATTTTCTGGTAGGTTTTCTATTTCCTTTTCAGAAATTTGAATTAACTGCAAAATAGCTGCATACAATTCTGCACTTGCTAATGGAATTGCCTTGTATTCTCTTCTAGAGGATAAAATGATTGCGTCATTCAAATCTCTAATACGCCATTTGTACACAATTTTGGCATCAGCATTTTCAAACTCATAAATCTCAACAGAAGAACTACTCAATGTTCTTCTACTATAGTCTTTGATTCCAAGCAATCGCGAAACTCGTTTTTGAAACCCAGAAATATTATTGGTGTTCCAAAGGTTCTCTTCTGGTTGTCTGTAATAGTTAAAAGCAGCACCTCTTTCGGAGCTAATGGCGACGTAATCTTTTAAGAAATCTTGTTTACTAATGAGTGTTACTTCTTCCGCAGCAGTTCCATAGAGCATATTCATCAAAAATGCATAGTCACCGAAGTTTTCTGCAAATCGAGATAGCAAATGATTGATGATGTCATTTCTTCGATCAATATGATTGTCGAAAACTTCATAGACCAATTCTGTAATATCTTGGTTGTCCTCAGGATAGCTGGGAATCAACTCTTCAAAATCTTTGATTCCAGTTAGAGCCTGAGAAAAGAATGTTCTTTCTTCCGACCCTTGAATGGAAAGCAAATCTTTCACCTTATCCAATTGTTTGAAATAACTGGCCAAGATCTTGTCAAAGAAGATCAAATAAGCTTTAAGCTGCTTGGCTTGCGACTTTCTTTGCGTGGTAGCTCGTACATTCAATCCTTCCTGACCAATTCCGTAGGTATCAGGAAAATCGTTCATGATTGTCTTGTAATCATCTACTTCAGCGTATTGACCTTCGGGAATATCTAATGTTTTATCATCTTTCGATAGTTCTTCTTTTGCTACGGCTTCCGCTCTTAGTTCTTCTTGAAAGCGTTCTACCTCGTCATCATTGATGTTAACGGGTAATACTCCTTTGAAGTAACTGAATGCACTTTTATCGCAGCGTATTGGTTTCTTATCGTCATCAATGCAAATGATCCATTTGTTCAAAGGTTCTTCTCCAGTTCCACAGTTGCCAATGGAAATGTCTTTAATCAACTTCACACCCTCTATGTTCATGATAATCTTCATCAAATCTGACAATCGAACTTCATCTCTTAAATCAGCTTCTATCAATTCATCAGTGTCAATAAAACCATTGTCTAAAACGGGTCCATCAAAGATTTCATCGGTAGTATGCCCTTTACTGATCATTTCCTTCAGACTATGAAAAGTTACTGTTGGTGATAAGTAATTATCGATTGCAAACAGCACATTTGCATGCACTTCTTCCTCGTTGGCTTCTTTTTCTACTTCAATGTTGGCACAGATGGAAATCGGTTGTGTTCCTACGTTCGTGATCTCTACCAAATCTTCACATAGATTTCTATGTGCATGGTATTTTGTAATGATTTCCTGCTTTACTGCTTCTTCATCAAGCCCCTCAGTATCATCAAATTCTACCAACAAGGTGTATAAGCCTTTCAAAGTGAAATCGTCCTTGAAATCATCTTCTAAATCGTGAAAGAGGTTTTCATCATAGGTGAGTTTGTTATCTCTACAGTTCACATGTACTGTTTTATCGAAGGTCTTTAACCAACAATTTCTAACACCTTTTATATCAATGAATAGCTTTCGATAATCCAAGGCTGTGACTGGCATAACAGAGAACACATCCTCTGCTTTGTAAAACTGATTTTGAATATTGTTACTAGCTTCATCAGAAGTTAATAGGTCTTGAATTGGAATTTCAATTCGATTCCCTAAATCAGTAATAGCGTAGCACAGCATTTCAAGCATGGTAATTCCAGGGTCATGAGAATTTAGATCGGTCCACAAGGCTCCACCTAGCTCTTCGATGTATTCGATTCCTTTTTCTCGTAGGAAATAGAAATCCAGATCGTCTTGACTGGCTACCTTTTTAGGAATGCTGATATGTTGAATTATACTTGACATACTTTTTGTGGTTCTGTAATGGGGCCTTGACAGGTGCTTAATACGGTTTGAATGTTGTGCTTTTTAGCAGACACTAAAATGGATTTAGGATCGGTAGGAGAAATGCTACTCTTATCGGGTCCGTTTTCTGTTCTGCTGATCTCTACATTTTGTAAATAATCTACATACTCTAGCTTCTCTAAATAATCGATCAAAACACTCTTGTGTAGTGTGATTCCAAACTCAATTTCCTTGGTGTCATCAAATGCCCAAGGCGATAAAAACTTAGTGATATCTTCTTCGAGTTTCTTACTATAAAAGCTCTTATCAAAGCCTTCATAGAATTCTACTTCTAGCTTTACAAATACTTGTTCGTAATTAGGGTTGATCACATCTGCTTCCACATGCAGGGTGTTGAGCGCATTGATGTATCGTTTTACTTTAGCCAGCAATCCTTTGCTCACTCTTGGCTCATAGATATCGAATACATTCTTATTGACCGTATCTGGAATCGTGATAATAGTCACACGACCTGCCACGCTAAAACTGGTTTCGGACGTATGATTCAGGCATTTTACTTTGTAGATTTCTGGATACTTCTGTAAAATCAGATGCTCGTAATCCCATAGTGTAATAGCTCTATTCTTATGTCTCAATCGCTCACTGATTCGTCTGTAGAAATGTTCATCAGATTCTTCTGGAACTCCATCGAAGGAATTATAAGGTTGCGAAAGGGATTTGATTTGTGGAACTCGAGTAATTAATTTTTTAATGGTTTTCGACGGCAATCCCGATTCTAAATGGGAAAGCTCATTGTTGTTGTTTTCAAATTGTGCTGCAACCGCTTGAGGATGAATATCGATGACTTTACAGATTGCATCGTAATTCTTATGAATCTTTGCTCGTATCCAGATCATATTCTCAGGCAATAAGGTGTTGTCCTGATTTGCTTCCCTAGGAAGACTGATCTGAATAATTCCTGAGCTTAAAAAGTTCTCGGTATTGTTTGAAATGATATACTCTTTTAAGTCTTTCCATCCGTTGTTGCATAAAACCGACCAGTGCACACTTTCATTGTCATCAAAAGAATCGACCAATGGGTTTTCACTTCCCTCTAACACCTGAATTAACAAGGAAACTGTTTGTTCTGTTTCAGCATTTTCTAAACCAATGAACAAATCTCCTCCTTGACAATACTTGGGAACCAAATGAGTCTCAAACGCATCTTCATCATAAGTACTGCGAATTCCCTTTTGATATCTGTTGATTTTTAAATAATTGTGCTCTTCTGCTAGTCCGAAAGGATGTTCATGGAACAATTGAATTCTCTTGGTTTGAAAGGCATTAACAGAATTCTCTATGGATACTGGGTTGTCTTCATCGATTTGAAGTGACTGTGATTTCACATCAATATATTCTTCCGCCGTATAGCTAACAGTCAGATTCTCTGCTATGGGCGTATAAGGCTCATTGGGGATTTTGTGATCCCTTTCTTGAAGAAGCAATCCCATAGCATACAATCGTGGATACATTTTATGCAGGAAAGTCTTTTCTAGGGAGAGTTGAATTGGTCCCGACTTTCCAGCCTCAAGATTGTTGGTGTTGATATAACTAATCGAACATTGGAGTTTACCAGTGGGTTCATCTTGATCATCCAAAATATCTGTAAACAAGGTTTGTGTTGTGTTTACAGGCTCCCAAACCTCTTTGTGAAGAATGGATTTCTCTGCGGTAAAATGTTCTTTACTATCAACAATTTTTGGAGCGCTATCATCTTTTATTCGGGTTAAAAAATTGGCTTTATTCGTTGCCAATCGAAGCGTTTCCTTGTAAGTATCATACCATTCTACAAAATCATCAGGAGTGTCTTTCCAGGTGAACTTTGCATCAAACGTTTTCCATTGTTTGGAAAAGGCTTCCTCATAGTTTAATGTAAAGTTTGATTTTAAAATAGGTCGAGGAGTAAATGGAAAAAACGGTTTGGTCGTTTTGATCACTCCATTATCATTTTCGGCGACTACCGTTTGCACGTCGTCTACCTCTACTCTAATCGTAATTTTTTTAACGACCTTTTTACTGATTCCTTTGTAGAACTCATAACCTTTGGTTTTTGATGTATCAATGACGAATCGAACTATAGGAAAACTAGTGTTGTATTTCTTCAGCAAAAATTCTTCGTTGTAATTAACAATGGCATCTTCTTCTTGTGTAAGTTGAAAAACCAATTTCAATTGTCCATCCGTCAAGGTTTGCGTGATGGATTCCGTTACGGGAACTCCTTCTTTGGGTTCTTCATTCAAAGTTGTTTTCAATGGAATGGGGCCAATCCAATCTTCTTCTCCACTGGCATGCAGTGTTAAAATTTCGTCTAGAATTAAGGGTGTAAATCCAGTCAATAAGGGATCTCCCTCTGCCACTTCTTCAAAATCAATGGTTACAATAACTTGTCTTAGGCCTTCCTGTAATCTCAACATCGGAGAACTGATGGCGAACCCAACCTCCGCATTTGGCAACTCCGTATAGTTTTCTTCTGCCGAGGTATATCCGAAAGGATACCAATAAGGAGATTCTTCTGTTAATGGTTCCTCAAGACCATCTAAGGTATTTGCAGCTTGACTCGCTTTGAATTCATAGGGATTGTCACCTACAAAATTCGGGTTGGTATTTTTCTTTCCGTTGTAAACAGATTTTAAGCCCCCTATTTCAGTTTTATTGACAACTATTTCATCACTTGTTTTGTAGATCAGTTGATTACCATCTTTGTCTTTATCTGCATTGAGTTCCGTTGATTTTGAAACCAACTCTTCACTTGATTTACGAGCAATCTCAAATAGAATATGAACTTGATCTGAGATGGCAGCGCGTTTGTCGACTTGTAAAATTTCTTTGTAGTAAAAGTCGAGGTGCCTTTTGGTGAGTTTGTTGAATCGCTTTTTCGAAAATTCTAAGAGTTGTAAAAAGCAAACGAATAGCGTCAAATGCGGAGTAAGGTTTTGCTCCTTTTTATACATTGAAAGTGTTTGATCTATTTGCTCTTTTAGCTTTTGATAGTCTTTCAGCGTTCTTGAAGTAATGTCTTGGTGTTCACGATTGAACTCAGTAAAGAATCGTTGCCAATCGTCTGAATGATTCTGATCGTCATCTGTATCAAAGAAATTTACATGCTCCGCAAATTTATAGGCGAATAACAGCCAGTCCTCAGTAGTAAAATCGTGCAAATCGAACGTAGCAGGATCTAAAGCCTTCAAAAATCTTTGAGGCTGCCCTGTTCCGCTTCGCTGTAATATTTTATCGATTTCTTTACTCATTGTATTTTTTAGTTAAGATCGGTTCCCTCTTCTTTATAGAATGGGAAGACCATATTTCTTCTTGAGTTTGTAGCTCTGATCTTATAATCAATTTTGATGATGAGCATTCCTTCTAAGGGATCGGTTTCTGAGATGTCTATTCTGATGACATCAATTCGAGGTTCGTGATAGAGAATTGCTGTTTTAATAAGCTCAGTGACATAGGTGATCAATGTTCTGGTCAAACCCTCAAACAACAGTTCGTCTAGATTACAACCGTATTCTGGTACCATAACTCGCTCACCCAATTTCGTAGAGAGCAAGATGTTCAAACTGCTTTCAATGTCTTCTTCATCCGAGATCATCTTGGCATCTTTCTGATCCAATCGAAATTCTGGTGGAAAACTCCATCCTGTTCCTAAAAAGGGTGCGTTGTTGTTCATTTTTTTTGCTATTTAGTCCTTCGCAAATGCTTCGGACTATTTGTGTATTCGTTTTTTCGTGTATTTGATTGCTTCGACTCCGCTCAGCAGCCATCAATCAATGACTTGTTCTACTTTCCACTTTTAAATTCTGGTATCATACACCTGACATATCAACCTATTAACACTGTAGGTTCTCCTGCGACGATGGTTCCACCGTGTGAGGTTGAGTCGCCCATCCTTGCTGCGGGCATTCCTCCTATGAGCACCGTTCCTGATCCTGCAATGATGGTGTCCGGAGGTCCAACGCAAACAGCCATGTCTCCGACTCTTGCGGCGGGCATTCCTCCAATCAATACTGTGGGTTCTCCCGCTGGTAAAATAGGTCCACCTACATGTGGTACGACCCCTGTCACCATCGGGCAAACATGCATATCGGTAACTCTTGCTGCTGGTGCTCCCATGATTAATTAATTTGTACTAATGATCCTTTTAATACAGCTACTGCACTTGTAGAAACCTCAGCTCCTGCTGATCCTTCTGCTTTGAATTCGGCATTGGCTGCAATGTTGACATTTGTCCCTTCGATATTCACATCGCCACTGGCTTTGAGATTAATGTCTTTGGGACTTTCCAATGTAATTCCTGAATCGTCAATGGTGACTACGTTTGAGTTTTCATCCGTAATGACAATGTTTCCTTGATCTTCATCCAGCGTCACCATTTTTCCCGCTGGGGTAGAAATCTCAATGGTTTTCTTATCGTCATCAAAGAGTACTTTCATTTCACTTCTAGTCACCAATCCTTTTTCATGATTGTCATCTGAACCTGTGATCGGTGCTGGTTTGGCACTACTATGTAGCATTCCCAAAACAACCGCATCGTTTGGATCATCATTAATGAATCCAATAATGACTTCGTCATTGATTTCAGGATTGAATACAA
>CAZTFN010000036.1:13151-17508 GCA_964612905.1 uncultured Flavobacterium sp.
TCATCATTAATGAATCCAATAATGACTTCGTCATTGATTTCAGGATTGAATACAAAACCGCGAGAATCTCCAGCATCTAAAGAGGCTTTTCTACACCAAATTCCCTGCTCAGCATTGTTGATGATGGGAATCTGAACTAAGATTCTATCTTCCCCATCAGGATCGTCTTGCAATTGAGACACAACTCCTACTTGTAGGCCATTAATGCAGGGTAACAATCCTGCTGCAGGTTTTGAACTGATCTCAGTAGATTCTGAAAACCATTTTGGATTGATTCCGAACTCGGCATTCACGGTCCAATTTCCTTCCGAAATACTGTGGCTTACGCCAGATACATAGACTTTCCCATTGAATCGCTCCCCTACACCTTCTAACTTTAGAATGGTATTGGGTTTTACAGTTGGAATTCCTTGAAACTTAACTCTTCCTCTGACTTTGGCTAATTGCTGGAATAACAACTTTGCATCTGCCCAACTTTGCAATTCGGTATCTGTAACTGCACCACCATGACGTAATTGAACATTTTCAACGTTCAGTACACTACTCAAATCTGAGGAAGTGATATTTCCATTCAATGAAACAGCCGGATCGTTGGCTGGGATTTCTAATAGTTCCTGATCAGCATGATTCCAAGCATAGGAAGAAACTTTTTTGACTTGATGTCGAGCATCAATCTCCGCATCAAAATCCAATAAGGTGGCTCCAAATGTGATGGTTTCAATTTCAGATTGACCAACATCTGGCTTAGCAATGGTAATCTTTCCATCGTCTACAAAACATAGCTTTCCATTCGCTTGAGCTCGCATCAGCATAAAATCCCAATCAGTTGAATCGTATTGAACTAATTCCTTGTGCTGAAAACTCATAGATTCTACATCTTTTTCCAATCCGTGATCTCCAATCAACTGTTCAATGATTTCACTGTCTTTACTATCGTAGAAGTATTTGCTATTTCTACTGACCGTCATTTTAACCGCTTCGTCTTTGCACTCAATGATGAGTTGAGAGGCATTCTCTCTGATCTTTACATTGTGCTTGATCACAATTCCCTTAAAAATGGTTTCCTCATCGGAGTGATATCCTGCGGTGATCTCAATGTTCTTCCCAGGAATTAACAACTCCTCGTTGCTCAATTTGAACTCACGAGTAGAGGCTTCACCATCAATTATAACAATCTTTGCGGTGTGATTTTTGTTTACCTGTTTGTTTACTGAGATACTTTTGATCTCGTAAGCATTGGAAAGTTCTTCGCCTTCAGTCAATAATTTAAAAGTGATCAAATCGTCACTTTTGGATGTTTGTATGACTCCGCTGTTGTTCATTAGGATTGTTTTGCTAAGGGTGGGAAAATGAGTTTTGTTCCTGGGACCAAGTCTCTAAACTTGGTCAATTTATTGGCTTTCGCTACTTCTAAATAGTACTTCGAATCACCATAGATTCTATGAGTCATCAGTGGTAATGTATCGCCTTCTTTGACGGTTCTCATGTGTGTTAGATCTGGTGACTTATTGTTCTCCTCTGCAGCTCGTTTTTCGGCTTCTATATGTGAGATGAACTTCACCTTTGCTACGGCTCTTAAAGGAGTTCCGTCAGGTTTGAATAATTTGTATTCAATAGCTAGATCAGTCAAAATGCCCTTGAACAGCAAAGCTCCCCAGCTGATGATGAGATAATTTGGTTTGTGTTGATCTCCATTGTAATCAAAGACAGCTTTTTTAAAATTGGCCAAATCGTCTATGATTCCATTTCCCTGATCTTTATAAACTGTATCATCATTGCTAGCTTCGGGATCATCACCGTAATGGATTAAAACTCCTGTTCTATCAAATAGAAACTCGAGATCCAAATCGGCAGGTAAGGAACGGGTAAATTTAGGTGCAGTGGAACTGTTTCCAGATGCCTGCTCCTTTTTGTATTCGGTTTTGTAGGTTTGAGAGTACTTTTCTGGGTTTAACAGCGCTGTGTATTTCAAGTCTGTAATTTCCGTCTCAAACTTCTCGTCTTCAAAACAACGAATGACTAGTTTTTGTAATTTACCGTCGCTCATAACCTATCGCTCTTTTTGTCTTTCTAAAATCTCCATCACCGTTTCTACACAAGCACTAATAATTGCTTCTGTTCCTTTTTTCGATTTACCTTCATCACCTCCAGAATTCCCTTTATTGGGTCCTTCGTCTAAGTGAATTTTGATATGCATTTCCTTGATCTCTATGGGCATGTCTAAAAAGTTGTGAAATAGTTATACGAAATTTCTAGAGTTTCAATGACATACTTATTGTCTTCGGCATTGAAGTCGCTCACATTCCATTTTACAGGATAGGCATGTACAATGTTCCAGCTTTGGAGCGGAATTGAGTCACTCTCCGATGATCCTTCCGAATCTTTTTGTAAAAGACTCACCGTGATATCTATCGGGTTGAAAATGAAGTTTTCCAAAGCATCCAAACACCAGTCAATCACTCCAGAATCCATGAGCATACCTCTTTTTAATACGAGGTTTGGAAACTTGGTTCTGACAGGAATTTTATGCTTGAATCGATTTTCTCCGCCTTCGGCAATCTCCTCGGTCTCGAGGTCTATCGACAGACCTGAAACCGACTGAAATTGATGATCATTTTTTGTGGTCTCAATTCCTGAGAATTCGACCTTAAAATGAAACCCTACTGGAAAGTTGTACTTAGATGCCATTATTGCAATGTCAATTTCTCAATTACGAATACCGCTGTTTCAATGGCGATCTCATTTCCATCGGCTTTTAGATCCGTTGACTGTACTTTGGTGATATAGGCATTGCTACACACCCATGTAACTGCTGGTTCGAATTTTTCGTCCAATAAACTGATGGTTAGATCTCCTCTATACTGTTCTTCTCCTTCTTGGAAGAATACGGTCTTTGCCCATTGCGTATAGAATTCTTTGCTCTTATCCACAAAAGTTCCACGCTTTACGGTGATATCGTTGTATTTGAACATTCCAGGCTGCTTAGACTTGTGAAATTCACTATCAGCCCCAGCTCTATATTCGATTTTTTCATTTTCAAAATCCAGTCCAGAGACTTCAGTACAGTTGAATTCTGTATCTCCAAAAGTGACTTTGAAACTAAATTTGGGCATTGGATAATTTGTTGCCATGATTTTATTTTTTTAATGATTATTATCTGATGATTAAGCTTCTTGCATCTTGTGAGAGAATCTCAATATGATGAACTCTGCTGGTCTTACGACTGCCATTCCAATCTCTACAATCATATTCCCTTCTAGGATGTCAATTGCAGTCATAGTTTCTCCCAAACCAATGTTCACGTAGAATGCTTTTTCTGGAGTTGGTCCCGCCAATGCTCCAGCTCTCCACTGAGCCGTTAAGAAATTGGTAATCATTGCTTTGACACGAACCCAAGTATTTTTATCGTTTGGTTCAAAAACAAATTGTTCGGTTGCTTTTTTGATAGATTCCTCTGCCATATTGAAGAAACGTCTTACAGAAACATAGCGCCACTCGTTGTCGTTTCCAGCTAAAGTTCTAGCTCCCCATACCAATACTCCTTTTCCTGTAAAACTTCTAATAGCATTGATGGATTTTCCTGCAACCGTATCAACATTTAAACGATCTTGCTCTATATTGGTAATCTGTTTCGAAGGTTTGGTTACATAGTTCAATCCTACATTGGCAGGTGCTTTCCATACGCCACGATTAGAATCAACTCTTGCGTAGACTCCAGCTATTGCTGCACTTGGTGGTAATGTGATAGGAAGTAAACCGATTTCAGTTTTGATATTGTTATAAATCTCGTTTTCACTCGATTTTAAACTAGCCAATGTAGTTGGTGTACCGCTTCCATCAGGAAGCGTGTCAATAGCATCTCTCAAAATACGTAACTCTCCATCATCAGCAGGATCAGGAGCATCTGTTTTTAAACCGTTGATATCTGTAACTACTGTTGAATCGGCGATGGTATCTGTATCCAATCCTAAAATTCCAGCCACATTGATGGTTCCGTTTTTGAAAGTATTCAGCAATTTCGTCTTGTTATCATCTAGGTTTAATTTGGAAAGTCTTCCATGCAAATTCGCAATCATTGCTTCTAGATTGTCTTCCATCCAGGTATCTAGGGCTTCAGCGGCGTCATGAGTATCTTCGAAAACTGGATCGTCGCCATCAAAATCTAATGAAGGGTGTACTACTTCGTTGATACTACTCGCTGTAGCCTCTAGATTGCTAATGAGATCGTTCAATAAAGCTTCCGCCGTTGGCTTTAAAGCCATAGCTCCAGCCTCATCTGCATCGGTCATGTTTTGGTTTAAATCTTTTAAATCAGTGAGTAGATCTTCCAAGTCATCACTGCCAAGTACAAAAGGGT
>CAZTFN010000036.1:17518-21089 GCA_964612905.1 uncultured Flavobacterium sp.
CGTAGCAATATCAGCGATTCCTTCTGTAGATCTTCCAACCACTTCAATACTGTCTTCATCATATTGATAGTCCAAAATGGTTTCAAGGAATGGATAGTATACTGCTCCATATTTTAGATAATCTTTTCCTAAAGTCATTCCTCCTCTGATCGATTCTTCAGGAGTTAATGGTCCGTCTGGTAGAGAAGTATCGTGCTCTTCGTCAGAGAATGTATCAATAATGGTAAATCGGTCCTGCAACTCATTACATTGCGTCAATGCATTATTGTAGATTGCATAAAAATCGCCATCACCAGGTAAAGAAGTTGCATCTGGAAAAACCAATAAGGTGGGTTCATCTTCCTTGCGAATTGCTGTCAATCCAGCATTTAGATTGTCGAAGGCAACAGATGTTGACTTATCGTCAACCGACAATGTTGCATCATACTGTCCTACAGAAACGATGTAACAAGGTCCACCACCATTGGCAAAGTACATCTGTAATGAGTAATACATTAGGAATGGTGACTTTTCATCTTCAGGTGGGCCAGTGACTGTGATCTCATCGTCAGCATCAATAGAAACGCCGATATTTGTTTCTTTTTTGGCAAATCCGAAGAAGGTCTCGTATTCCAACATCGAAGTAATTCTTGTAGGTTTTTCGTTAAGATCTCCTACTTCTTTTTTTGTCGCTTTCTCTGTGTAGCCTATGAATGCGGGAATTGCCGTTTCCACTTGGGCCACTGATGGCGGGAACTTTACGATTTCTTCAACGTAAACACCCGGTGTTTTGTAAGCTGCCATAATATTTAATATTTAGTTTTAAATGAATATTTCTGAGTAATAATTATTGTCTTCATCTTTGTTGATGAGGTATATCGTTGGGTTGGGGAATGTGTAATTCTCTGGATCGGTTTCTGGTGGATCTAGTCCACCTGCATCGAAGTCTTCGGCAACAATATCAATAGACCCACTTCGAGACAACCACTTTTGATCTTTGGTGGTCAATGTGGCTTCATCGGATGTGCTTTTGAATACCCAAAAGCTTTTGATATTTACAAAGCTGATGGTAAACTCTGGAGTGGCGGTTTGTACATATTGTTTGTCATCTATGTATTCCAATAAATCGTGATCCTCAATGGCTCCTTTGATTCGCAAACGAACATAACCGATCACCTGACGTTTCTTTTTCTTTTGTATGGTGTAATTGAGTAAGGATTCAATTTGGGTTTCTTTCTGACCTTCTGTGAACTCGTCGTTATTTTCAATCAAGCGGATGGTTTTCCCTAAACTTAGTACTCCTGATTCGTGTTCAAAGAAGTTTTCGTTTTCCAAAGCAATTGCTTTGATGACCTCTCTGGTTGCTTCTTCTTGCAGTAAAAATCGATCATCTATAAATCCGCCTCCGTTCTCAAATAGATGCTCGAAGTTAGCATCTTGGTCTGCAGGTTTAACATTGGTAAAAAGATACATACGATTATTGGACAAGTCGAAGACGTTGGAATAATTGTAGAAGTACTCATCTGTTGCCTGAATTTCAAAAGTCAAATAGGTATTGTCTTCTAAAGGAATTAAAGGCTCGTATTTCTTATCGTCTTCAACAGTTCTTTCTAAGGTATTCACCAAAACTCTGAAACCACTAGTTGAGGGTCTCATCATCATGCGGTAGTTTCGAAACTGAGTTTTGGTAAAGTCCGAGGGTGATATGGTTAAAAACTCAGACACATCATATTCTTTGATGGCTTCGTCTTTGTCTTCTGGGCTCATTTCGTCATCAGTGGGTTCAACTTTCTCATACTTCTCTTCACCTTTATCTAAGAAGTATCCATGATGAATGTTTATATGAAAAAGTGATTTGTAATGCATCTCTAATTGCTATTCATGCTGGTTCCTAATCCTGATATCACAGCTCCCTTTCTTAAGGTTGCATCTCTTTCTATCTCAACCAATGATACTTTATAGATCACTGATGGATATTGCTTTCCTCCTAAGGTTCCCCAGATAAAATTCAATTCTTCGAATGAGGGAGTAAAAAGATCGACGATGAATCTGAAGTTCTTCACATCCAACATTTCATCTTCTTTCTTGTAGTTGGTGTTGTCTTGCGTGAAAACCTTTTTTCCCTGAAAGAATTGAATGATTTTGGAAATACTCTTTAATGATTCTTTATAAGTAGCATTGTTGGCACTGAACATGAGATAGAGATTCAAACTTATCTTTGGGTTTCGGTAATTGATCTCTGTACCATTGATTTGATTGTTGGATGTATTCTTGAGGGCATATTCCTCTTTCATATTGAGTAAACTGAGAAACACACCATTGGATTCTCCATCCACATCTTGTTCCACATTGGCAATATTCTCAAGAGAAACCGCAGTGGTACCAAAATAGGCATTGACTTCTTCCATGACGACCTGAAGGACCTCAAAAATCATAGCTAAGAGTGTTAGGGTTGTACGTTAATTGATGGGAACTAAATTATCTGAATATCAACGCTTTCAGCTAGGAAATGGACTGATTTGAATATGGATGAATTCCTATTTCTATTTAGGGGAAAATACCCGTAAGGAAATAGTTTTTCGCCTGAAGAAATGTGAAATAATGGAGTATATTTTAAAATATATGGAAAAATAAAAACCTTATTATTCGCACATCGGCTCTTTTCAAAGCAAAAAAGTCTACCTTTGTCTTGTTCTTTATAGAACATCTATCCAATTTTTAAGGTAGTTTTTTTTAGTATTATAAGCCTTTTGAGAATTCTCTTCTTGCTTTTTATTTAATCCATTACTTTTTTTATTGAGTTTCCGCAATCTTTTTGATTGCTCAAGTACCTATACTTTAAAAATTTAGGTGTTGCATTTATGGATGTTCCAAGATCAAAACAGATACTAATTTATAATTTAAGAAAGATGCAAAAAGGCACAGTAAAATTTTTTAACGAATCAAAAGGTTTTGGGTTTATTAAAGACTCAGAGACAGGGCAAGATATTTTTGTTCATAGCTCTGGTTTAATTGATAACATTAGAGAAAACGATAAAGTTAGGTTTAACACTAAGCAAGGTCAAAAAGGGGTTAATGCCGTTGACGTTGAAGTGATATAAACATCTATCAATCAGCTTACAACAAAACTAAGATGAAAGCTTACCTAGATTTAAAAATAATAGAATAACTTAAGAACAAATATGCTAATAATAAAAGTCAAAGAGGGAGAAAGTATAGAACGAGCCCTAAAACGCTATAAGCGAAAACACAGAAATGTAAAAGTTGGAAATGAAATTAAAGAGCGAAAACATTATACAAAGAAGTCGGTAAAAAGACGTGAACAAATTCAAAAAGCAGAATATGTTCAAAAGCTTAAACGAGAGAGCGAGAATTAGCAGAAGAAAACTTATTTCAAGAAATACTTAAGGTTACTGTAAATAAAGTTGGTAACCATTAGAAATAAATGCTTATTAGAGGTTTCACTCAAAGTGAAACCTCTAATAAAAAGAAAAGAAGCTGTCTTTTTAGATGGCTTCTTTTCTTTGGAATGCTCCCCTTCATTGCGCTTCGAATGAACAAGTAGGGTTCCGGCGTCCTTATCACAAGGTTT
>CAZTFN010000037.1:0-21003 GCA_964612905.1 uncultured Flavobacterium sp.
CATCTGTAGAAAGTAAGATTCTCACATTGGCTGTATTGATACTTCCTCCATCGGTTCCAGCGACATCCCAAGTCACAGTTTGTGACGTTCCGCGCTCCCAATCTTCGTTACTTGCTTGTGATGTTACGGCAAAAGGCCCTGCGGTATCATCTACGGTCACAGTCATTAAATCGAAGCTTGTCTGAGGAAACTGTCCAACTCCGCCTGCTTCGGATCGATCTCTCACCGTCAAGGCAAAGTTCAAATCTCTTGAGACTGTGGAAACTGTTTCCCATGAAGTATTATCTATAGTTTCTACAGGGTTTGTTTCGGTAAGTTCACCAGAAACAATCCTAGAAAGAATTGGCATATATCTATTTGGGCTCAAACTTGGTGGTCTTGATCTCCACAAAGCTCCTGTGGTTTTCGTCGGTCCAAATTGAAAGTCCTCAGTAATACCATCATCAATTTGCTCCCAAGTATAGGTTAATACATCGCTAGCATCAGCATCTGTAGCTGCTCCTCTCAATACGAATGCCGTTCCTTGCGGGATGGTATAATCATTTCCTGCATCTGCTGCTGGAGGATTGTTGATAATCGTGGTGGAAGTCCAACAGTCATTGGGCGAAGATGCCACATTGTCTAAAACTTGACGAATACTGTGGTAGTGGAAATAAGGATCACTATGGTCTTGTACATCATTTGCTCCAGTAATACCTGCGTACCCCATGATGGTGGTTCCACTTCCAGGTTCTGTATTTACTCCTGTTCCTTCCGATCCGAAAGACCAAGTATGATTAGCTCCCATTTGATGTCCGATTTCATGCGGAACGTAGTCAATATCGAAGAAATCTGTCATGTATGCTCCTCCGTCATTGTCTTGGAAGGAGTGTGATGAAAAGGCACTTCCTTTGTTGGCTTCACAAACACAGCCGATACAACCTGCATTTCCACTATTGCCTCCAAAGTGAAATAAATGTCCAATGTCATAGTTATTCACTCCTATCTCATTGTTCAATGTTACCTGTACTTGATTGTTAAACCCTCCTGGTGAATATGGGTCTGTAGCAGCATTCCTGTAAATAACCTCAACACCTGACACCAATACAAAAGTAATGGCCATGTCTACTTCAAAAACTTCGTTGTTTCTATTTAAGGTAGATACGATTTGTGCCAAAGCATCTTCTTCACCGGCTCCATTGGTATTATCACCATCGTTCCAGAATGTAGTATACTCGGCAGTTGCTGAAATGGCTATTCTAAAAGTTCTCAAAATCTGATCATCGGCATCACGAGTGGAGTTTGCATCAGAGTTCGAAATAGGTCTGCTTTCGGTTAAGCATTTGAAATTTTTTGCGGGTTCAATTCGGGATTCATTTTGATAAGTAATGTATCTCGAATTTCTTCCTCTACCTGCAGGAACAGTGAAAACTCTTGGTTTTCCTGGGTAGGTTGTCATGGCTTGCAATCCGTGAGAACTCACACTAAAACGAACTCTCGCTCCTCGTGTATCCAATCCGTGACCTAGATAGGCTTTGATATTAGGATACTTCGACGCTAAATTGCCGCCAAATATGGTCACTTCTTGAACTCTAAATCGTTCAAGGCGACCTCTTTCATTAGGAAATAGCATCACAACGCCTGTGCTTCTAGATGCCGTTCCTCTTAATGTTGCAGAAGACAAATCTCTTTTAAACGCCTCTAGATTCAAGGAGTTGATATGATACGAATTGTCTTTTAAGTCGTCATAATTGACGTTTGATTTGGTTGTTGCTTCTTTTGTCCAGTAGTTATCTTGTGCTGTCACCGTTTGAGAGAGTAGAACAGCGAGTAGCAAAAGACTAAAAATTTTACTATTCATATTTACTTTGGATTAAAAGATTCACAAATATACCTAATTATTATCTTTGTAGTCTGTCATGAACAAACGAATTAACTTACAAGACCTTGGATCAAAAGATTACAAGGAAACATGGGACTTTCAGACCCAACTGCTCGATGATATTATTGCCATCAAACGAAAAAATAGAGCTTCTGAAGAAAAAGAAGAGACTCCAAACCACTTTCTTTTCGTAGAACACCCACATGTGTATACGTTGGGGAAAAGTGGAGATCAAAGCAATTTATTGATCAATGAAAAGCAGTTGGAAGAAAAGGGAGCTACCTATTATAAAATCAATCGTGGTGGAGATATTACCTATCATGGACCCGGTCAAATTGTAGGGTATCCAATCTTAGATCTCGAAAATTTCTTTACTGACATTCACAAATACCTTCGTCTTTTGGAAGAGGTTATTATCAAAACTATTGCTGATTATGGTTTAAAAGGTGAGCGCAGCAAAGGTGAAACTGGTGTTTGGTTGGATGTGGGAACTCCGTTTGCTCGTAAGATTTGTGCCATGGGAATTCGAAGCAGTCGATGGGTCACCATGCATGGGTTTGCCTTGAATGTAAATACCAACTTAGGGTATTTTGACAATATCATTCCCTGCGGAATTCGAGGAAAGGCAGTAACATCTTTGGAAGCTGAGTTGAATCGAAAAGTTAATTTGGAGGAAGTGAAAGAGAAAATTCTGATTTACTTTCACGAAGCGTTTGAAGTTCATGAGTTTCTAGTCAAATCCTAAGCTTAGCTGAGTTGGCAATAACTTGAATGTCTTTCGGTGATACTTGGTAGCTCCGAATTCTGCGATGGCGGTTCTGTGTTCCTTTGTTGGATAGCCTTTGTTCTTTTTCCAATTGTATTGTGGAAACTCTTCATGAATTTGCTCCATAAAATCGTCTCTGTAGGTTTTTGCCAATACTGATGCTGCGGCAATACTTTTGAATTTCGCATCTCCTTTTACAATGGTTTCGAAAGGAACGTCCTTATAAGGTCTGAACTTATTTCCATCTACAATAATAAACTCAGGAACCAAAGACATTTGGTCAATAGATCGATGCATTCCCGTTAATGAAGATTGCAAAACATTGAGTTGATCTACTTCTTCATTGTGAATGAATGACACGCCATATGCCAATGCTTCTTTTTCAATAATGGGTCGTAAAATCTTGCGTTTGGCTTCTGAGATTTGCTTGGAATCGTTTAGAAGTTCATGATGAAAATCGGGCGGTAAGATCACCGCTGCCGCCACAACGGGGCCCGACAAACAACCTCGCCCAGCTTCGTCTGTACCAACTTCCAATTTAAAACCACTAAAATTACTCTTGAGCATGGCAGCAAAATAAAGAATTTTCAGAAATTCTTTATTTAGATTCCCAATTTCTCGGGAATGACAATTATCTCAAAGGTCTCACAGCATGCTTTGAGCAATTCCATTTATTAACATTTTTTCAGCATAATTAATTGAAATCGTTTCCGTTTAAAAGTTTACATTTGCCCGTATAACATCGTTGAATGAAAAGAATCTTTTGCTTGCTGGCCCTTGTGTTTCTCTCTTTTCAGGGATTCTCTCAAAATCAGAAATTAACTCCGAAGAAACTTACTGGCGAGCGTCAAAGACAATTCAACAACGATAGTCTATTCAATAGTAATAGAGGAAATGTAAAAGTCAAGTTGAGTGGTAAAACGAAGTATACCGATTATAAGGTGTTTTCATTTTATCAAGACACCACCTACATAGATACAACCCTGACCATTCAAAAACATTATAAGTTCAATTTCAGAAGAAAAGACAATTTTGGGTTGCTTCCTTTCGCGAATGTTGGACAAACCTTTAATACTTTAGGATATAGCTTTGATGATGTTCGTCAGTTTCCCGATCTTGGATTTCAGGCGAAACAGTTCTTCTACTTGGATGTAAAAGACATTGATCATTATGAGGTACCCACTCCTACGTCGGAGATCATGTTCATGACCACCTTCGAACAAGGACAGTTTTTAGAATCATTTTTCACCATTAACTTTTCAAAACGATTCAATGCTTCTGTAGAATATACTGGACTTCGATCTTTAGGGAAATACAGACGGTCTTTGGTGAGTCAAGGGAATTTTAGAACTACGTTTCGATATCGAACCAAGGAAGGCCAATATTCTATCAAAGGTCATATAGCCTCACAAGATTTATTGAATGAAGAAAGCGGAGGTCTGACAAAAGACGCATTGGAAGCTTTTGAAACCAACGATGAAAACTTTACGGACCGATCGCGATTGGATGTCAACTTAACTGATGTAGAGAATTTGCTAAAAGGTTCAAGAGTCTATGTGGAACACGATTATAAAGTACTTTCTTCTAAAAAAGACTCTGTAAGTCAGAAAGATTTTTCCAATCTAAAAGTAGGGCATGTCTTTTTGAGAGAAGGAAAATTCTATGAGTTTTTACAGGATGCCTCCAGTACACTTGTAGGAACTCCCAATATTTCTGGAGCCATTCGCGATGTGACTGAAAGTTCTTTCATGAAGAATCAGTTCTTCTTGGAGTTTAATTCGAAATACGTATTGGGAACCTTTCGAGTAAAATCGAGTTTGATGAGTTATAGCTACGGTTACGACGAAATTTTCAATCAAACTTCTGGAATCACAACAAGAAGACTGGAAGGAAGTGGTGCTTCTTTTGGTGCCGATTGGAAGGCGAAGGTGAAGAGTATTGAGTTGGATGCTTCGGGAGAAATTACTCCTGGAAACGGTCGACTTTCGGGCACTGATTTCCGAGGAAACTTAAGTTATAAAAAAGACAGCGTCTTTGCAATGAAAGCAAGTTTACTATTGAACTCAAAATCACCAAACTTCAATTTCTTATTGCATCAAAGTACCTACAATGAATACAATTGGTTCAATGATTTTGAGAATGTAAGAACTCAGGATTTAGGTTTTCAATTGAATTCGAAATGGGTCAATGCTTCTGTGAATTTGACCAATATTGAAAACTACACCTACTTTGGACAAGACAGTTTGCCTGCACAAGCAACCGAGAACGTGACCTATTTAAAAGTGAAGGCCTCAAGAGAGTTCAAGTATAAAAAGTTTGCTTTGGACAACACCATCATGTATCAAAATGTGAGTAGTGGGAGTTCGGTATTCAGAGTACCAGAACTAGTGACTAGAAATACCTTGTATTATTCAGATTATTGGTTCAAAGGAAAACCTATTTACGTACAAATTGGAGCTACCTTTAATTACTTTACGTCATACAAAGCAAATGCTTACAACCCATTATTGGCAGAGTTTCAGATTCAGAATGATACCGATATTGGCTTCCCAACCTTGGATGTCTTCTTCAATGCTCAGGTAAGAAGAACACGTATCTATTTTAGGTTCGACAACATTTCTTCTATGTTCCTTCAAAATAAAAACTATTTCTCAGCTCCAAATTACCCTTACAGAGATGCTGTATTGCGATTTGGTTTGGTGTGGAATTGGTTTATCTAGGACTTCGTCCTTTTAGTAGCAAAGGTTCAGAGTCTCAAGGGTGCAAAGTTGCGAGCTTCGCTCTTTTTAGTTTCAAAGTCTCAAAGTGGCAAAGGCTTCCAGGTGCAAAGTGGCAAAGGTTCAAAGTCTCAAAGGCCTCAGAGGTTCGGAGTTACGGAGTGGCAAAGTCTCAGAGTTACAGAGGTTTTGACCTAACCTTATACTTTTACCCTTTAACTTTCTACTTTTACCTTTTACCCTTTAACTTTTTACTCTTACCCTTCACCTTTCGACTTTAAGCTTTACAGAATCGGATTGAATTCAACTTCGGAAATATCTTTCTCCATGACAGGTAAAAATCTGCCAGGAATTGAACTTTTTTCTTGGGCAATGACTTTGAATCCATATTTGGCATAAAAGGGCTCAGCATTGGGGTCCGAGAGTACTCTCATATATCTCTTTTTACCAGCTTTGGCACTTCCGAAAACGTGCCTTAATAAAGCACGTCCAAAACCTCTTCCAATAAAATCAGGTCGTACGAATAAAAACTCCAGAGTACAATAATCATCCGACTCATCAAGGTTCAAGATGTAAAAGGCGCCGATTCCTTTCTGAGTTCCTATAAACTTAATCTCGTTCCTCTCAACCATTTCTGGAGTCACCGTTAAGTCTTCTCTCCAACTTTCGATCTGTTCTTGAGAATACCCCCAGTAGGCTTTGGATGCTAAGGCTATTTCTGTTAATTCTTCAGCGTCTTCTTTGCTGGCTTTAACGATCATTATTTCGTAGTAAGTTGTCTGATTTTAATTCTGAATGCAGCAAAGATTAACGTAGTAAATGGAGACATCCAATTGAAGATTGCATAAGCGAAGTACTCACCTACACTTACTCCCAAAACACCCGAATGGTAAGCTCCACAGGTATTCCATGGCACCAAAACAGAGGTTACCGTTCCTGAATCTTCTAGCGTTCTACTTAAGTTTTCTGGTGCAAGACCTTTGTCTTTAAATGCCTTTGCATACATTTTTCCAGGAACAACGATTGCCAAGTATTGATCCGAAGCTGTGAAGTTCAATCCTATACATGTAAAAACGGTACTAGCAAACAGTCCAAATACCGAGTTGAACAAACTCAACATAAAGCTACTAATTCTCGCCAAGGCTCCAATAGCATCCATCACACCACCAAAGACCATCGCACAAATGATCAACCAAATGGTTCCCATCATTTTGGCCATTCCTCCAGAGGTAAACAAATCGGCTAAAATCTTGTTATCTGTAGCCACTGCCGTATCTGTAGTAATTGACGTCATGATTCCTTTGTAAGCGGAGTTGAAATTAAGCGATTCAGCTCCTGAAATGGCTAAAACAATCTCTGGTTGAAAAATCAAAGCGAAGATTGCCGCAATCAACGTTCCCGCTAACAAAGCAGTTAAAGGCGGTGTCTTTTTTACGATGAGAACGATCACTAACAAAGGAACAACAAACAACCATGGACTGATCGTAAATGCCTTTTCAATATCGGTAAGCATCGCTGATGTTTCATTTCCTGTAGACCCTGTAACATCCAAGGTAAGTCCGATAATTACAAAAATGATCAAGGTTAAAATAAACGTCGGAACCGTTGTATACGCCATATACTTAATGTGCGTGAACAAATCTGTTCCTGCCATTGCGGGTGCCAAATTGGTCGTATCAGACATAGGCGACATTTTATCTCCAAAGTAGGCTCCCGAAAGTACAGCTCCAGCTGTCATCCCCAACGAAATCCCTAAGGCTTCTCCAATTCCAATTAATGCGATCCCTACTGTCGCTGCCGTGGTCCAAGAACTTCCTGTTGCCACCGAAATAACGGCACATATAATCAAGCAAGCAGGTAGGAAAACAGAAGGGTTTAATATCTTCAAACCATAATAAATCATGGTGGGAATCACACCACTAATCAGCCAAGTTCCTGCTAGTGCACCAACCATGAGAAGAATTAAGATGGCACTGGAAGTGGATTTCACATTCTCAGCCACCTCTTCCATCATACGCTTGAAGGATACTTTGTTTTTAAAACCAATAATGGCCGCAACCGCTCCTCCTAACAGTAAAATGAATTGATTACTTCCACTCAAGGCATCATCACCAAAAATAAAAACGTTGTATGCCAACATTCCAACCAATGCAAATACAGGAATGATTGCCTCCCAAATGGAAAGTTCTGAATTCTCGATAATCTTTTGATCTTCAATTTCTATTTCTGATAAATTCTTGGCGTCTTTCATCGTGTAGTTTTTGGTTTCGTAATGTTACGATTTTAGCACAAGCTATGCAAGTAATGATTTAGTACCTTTGCCCTCCTATGGATTCTTTGACTCAAATTGTTTTAGGGGCAGCCTGTGGTGAAATCGCCTTGGGAAAGAAGATTGGAAACAAGGCGTTGCTTTTTGGTGCCATTGGTGGAACCATTCCTGATTTGGATGTCTTTGGAAACGGTTTTTTCAGCAATGAAATCGACAAGCTAGCGTTTCATCGAGGATTCATGCATTCCATTCCCTTTGCTTTCATAGCTTCGGCTGCTGTTGGTTTTCTTGTGTATCGATTGTATGATATGGGTCGACGGAAAGGCACAACCCACTTAAAAGATTGGATTTGGCTTTTCTTCTTATCCATCTTAACACATCCAATTTTGGATAGCTTTACTCCCTATGGGACTCAACTCTTTCTTCCCTTTACAGACTATCGAGTAGCCTTTAATAACATCTCTGTTGCAGATCCGTTGTATACACTTCCATTTTTGATTTGTTTGATTGGAGCCATGTTTTTCAAGCGGAACAATCCTAAGAGGATCAAATGGGCAAAAGCTGGAATTTACATAAGTTCGGCATACATGCTATTTACCATTGGAAACAAAATTTATGTGGATGCTATCTGGGAGAAATCTTTAAAAGAAGCCAACATTGAATACACTCGCTTTAGCGCTCAACCCACACTTTTAAACAATTTCTTGTGGTACAGTGTGGCCGAAACAGATACGGATTACAAACTTGGGTACTACTCCATTTTTGATGATACAGCCCCTACTTTCATTTCACTTCCAAAGAATCATCATGCGGTAGATATGAATCATCCAGATTTGAAGGTTTTGCAATGGTTCAGTAAGGGTTATTTCAATCTGTATGAAATTGATTCGACCCAGCGAATTATTTACAATGATTTGCGTTATCCTTTGCTGAATGCTGATGATGTGAATTCGTCCTTATTCAGTTTTGAATTGGTCAAAGATGGCGATCGATGGAACACCATTCCACCTGAAAGAAATTTTGAAGAGCTCAGCTTGACCGATTTCTTCGCTGGTATTTTCAAAAGAGCCTTTCGCGATTTTTAAATCGTGAATGCTTCTTCTTTCGCTAAAACTCCCACTTCTTCCATACAGGCTTTCATCATCTCGTAAGTTCTTTCAATGTTGTTGTCCAATCCAATAGAAAAACGAATCAGTCCGTCTGACAAGCCCATTTCTTTTTGCTCATCTTCTGGAATCTCCGATGAGGTTGAACTTCCTGGTGCAGAGAAGAGTGTTTTATAAAAACCTAAGCTTACTGCTAAGTATCCTAAGTTTTTATGTTGCATTAACTCCATGAGTTCATTGGCTTTTTCTAAACTTCCTGCATCAATGGTTAACATTCCTCCGTATCCGTATTCTGGATTCATCATCGATTTGAACAATTGATGTGAAGGATGTGATTCCAATCCTGGATACACGGTTTTCAATCCATCTGACTCAAACTTTTTGGCCAAGTACATTGCATTTTGACTGTGTTGTTTCATTCGAATGTGCAAGGTTCGTAAGTTCTTCAATACAGATGCAGCACGTAAACTATCCATGGTTGATCCCAACAACATACTAGCACCATCGTTTACATTTCTCAACTGATCAATGAACTCTTGTGTTCCACAAACCACTCCACCGACAGTATCGGAAGAACCGTTGATGAACTTGGTCAAACTGTGTACAACAACATCAGCCCCCAATTTTGCAGGTGAAACAGACAAGGGTGAAAACGTATTGTCTACCACCAATTTCAGATTGTACTTCTTAGCGAGTTTCGACAGTCCTGAAATATCCGCTACTTCCAACAAAGGATTGCTTACAGACTCACAATACAAGACTTTGGTGTTCTCTGTGATGGCAGCTTCCACAACATCCAATTTAGTGATGTCTACAAAGCTCGTTTCAATATTGAATCGCGGAGTGAAGTTCTTGAGGAAGGCATACGTTCCACCGTAGATGGTTCTGCTTGAAACAATGTGATCTCCAGCTTGACACAACTGTAATAAGACAGGCGTAATTGCTCCCATTCCAGATGCCGAGACGTTCGCTGTTTCTGTTCCTTCCATGGCAGCCAGAGCTTCACCTAAATACAAATTACTTGGAGACGAATGTCTAGAATATAAATAACAGCCATCTGCGTTGCCTTCAAAAGTATCGAACATGGTTTTTGCCGATAAGAAGGTATAGGTTGAAGAATCTGAAATAGATGGATTGACTCCTCCGAATTCACCGAAGTATTGTAAGTCTTGAATGTTGTCTGCTGGATTGAATTTCATGATGGTTTATTTTCTTACATAATAACACATGAATAGTTATATTGTCAACATATAACAAATATTATAGATTATTTTTCTGTATTTTTACAGTATAAAAGATATATCATCTAAAACAAATCTAAAAATCAAATCTTCTTAGAAAAATTTTCATCATGATCCTTGATGCCACCGATAAAAAAATACTGACACTACTTCAGCAGGATAGCAAACAAACGAACAAACAGCTTTCGTTACAACTCAACCTTTCCGTTACGGCCGTTTATGAGCGGATTAAAAAGCTAGAAAAAGAGGGCATCATCAAGAAATATGCAGCTGTGATTGACAAGGATAAAATTGGAAAATCTTTCTTGATTTTTTGTCATATCAAACTCCTACAACACTCTAAAGAGTTCCTATCTAATTTTGAAAAAGAGATTTTCAAATTGGATGAAGTATCAGAGTGTTTTCATGTGAGTGGTGATTATGATTACATTCTCAAAATCTATGTCAAAGACATGAAAGCTTATCGTGAATTTATGGTGACGAAACTCACCACCATCAAGCATATTGGTAGTACACATTCTATCTTCACCATTAACGAGGTGAAGAATTCCAATGAGATTTCTTTGTAATTACATCGTCTTCAATTCTATGGAGGAACCGTGCAAAGTAATCAGATCACTGAAAAATTGTTTGAGGTAATAATACTCCTCACTTGAAAATACTTTTTTCCGTATTAGATACCTGTAGTTAACCGTTAACACCTTACCACTTATCTTCGTTCTGAATACAAATGTCGCTCCATTTCCTGGAGTTTTGACCGCAGCATTTTTGGGCAACTCCCCTATTTCATATCCGTCTGGAATCGTAAAATTTAAGGTGTAGGTATACTTTCTAGGGTATGCAAAATCTACTGGATAATTTCTCTCCTCAAGTTGAAAAGGATTCGATGCAACTCGGAAATAATAAAAAGGATTGATTCGAATCGATTTTTGGCCTTCAATGGTCTCTGTTGATACAAACGTAAAATTCTCAGAAAATGGCTTTTCAAGATCTGTCAGATTGGAAGATTTGTATTCTTCTATTTCATAATCAAGCATTCCAGACTCTAGGTCACTGATGTAATCATCCTCACTTTTTTTGCTGAACTCTTCCCTATTATCACTTGCAAAATATCCTTTTTTACTCACGTTCACATCTCCTTCGATCTCACCATTTTCATTGACAGAGAGTTTTACAAACATTCGTGTGCTGTTGTCCAAAATTGGCTTCACAAGTTCCCAGTAGCTTCCTTTTTTGAAATCTAAAACGCGACCTTCACCGTTCAAGCATCGAATAGGTAATTGACCAAAAGATAGAAATTTATCTGTGGCATCTAAAAAGTATGTTTTCCCGTCAACAACAGCTTTCACTATGACATAGTTAAAGTCATTGGTTACAGGAAACAACTTAGTAGGCAAAGCTCTATTTCTCGTGGCAATCATCACAATATAACTTTCTATGCCTGCTGCTTGCAAACTATTGAATAAAGAAAGATTGATTGCATCTACACCTCCATTACGCGATTCATACGCATCACGTACGCTTATCTTTTTTAATGCCCAATAGCGCTTATTCCAAGTAAATCTATCTTGGATATACTTGTATACTTGCTTGGTTCTTTCCAAAGGGTTTTCCACTGCCAATATGTGTTCAGGAATGCTTCTTGCGAAATACTTCTTCTTATTGACTTGTCCGTCTAGAAAGTTTTCTTTGAAACTACGGTCTGCGTCTTCCCATGTTTTGGTGTACTTCTTTACACGTCCGTCTGTATAGGTAATGGAGATAAGATCAAATGCAAGGTGGGAAATAAAATTCTCCTTGCTTAACATATACTGCTCGGACTTAAAGGCGGGAATGCTATCCATTCCATAGGTTAAAACACCACAGGCACCTTCTCCAACCCCTGGGACCCTCACACATTTTTTCTTCACCGAGGAATCATTTCGATCTAATCTCAGATTTCCTTTGAGCCTTACATTGTACTTGTAATTCCCTAAATAGGTAAAGACATAATCGCTTTTAATTTTGGGAATGTCTGACTGAAAGTCCCAGTCGTCTACCGAGGTATACGGAGAAATCACACTGTATTTGTATTCTATGATGCCCCCCTCTTGAAGATTTGGCATTGTGAACACCACCTCGTTCCATTTTTGATTGACATCTTTTTTGAAAATATTTTTCTTTTCTAGCTTGATTTTCTTCATCTCACCGTCTACCAACTGATAGGAATAAGCTTCAATATTTTTTGCTTCTTGTTTGTCGTAGAGTGAAATAGAAATTGTTCCTAGATTGAATGCTTTTTTATCAAAAATCTTAATCCTTCGGTACACATCCGTCCGAAAATCTAAGTTGTGTTTTTCAGATAAATAGGTTCTTCCTTGTTCTTCCAGAACGACAGCATTTGCAGTGCTGTCTTTTACATAAGACGACATTTTCAACTCTTCCAAACTGGTTCTTCCCATTTGGAAGGATTTGTAATTCTGTCCGTAAGCAAACCCCACGAACATGAGTAGTAGCAGTGTTATTTTTTTCATTCAGACGGATTACGACTTTACCAAGACGATTTTTTCTGTTTGTTTTTTGACCACTTTGTTGTAAAATTCTTTCAATGCAGGATAATATTCCGGTGTAATTACTGCTGAGTTTATCTTTAAGGTAGACATGACGGTCACTTTATTTCCTTGTTGCTGAATTAAAAAACGGAAGCTTCCTAATTGGTCAGGCAAAGCGAAAGCCGTTTTCTCAGGCATGGACTCAATGGTATAGCCTTCTGGCATCTCTAAGGTAATCCTGTGCTTGTCTTGCCAAGGAATCACATATTCTACAGGAAACTCTCGTTTCTCGGATTTGAATGGATTTTGAGTCTTTGCAAAAAACATCATAGGTGTTACATACAACTTATCATTGATTCCTTCTACGAAGTCTTCTCCATAAAATTTGAATGAGCGTGTCACAGGTTTTCCCAGATCGTCTTTGTTGATAATCTCATAATCTTCCGTTTCTATAGAATATTCTTCTTCCACCTTCTCAATCATTTCGTCTTCACTCAATTTGCTTGCACCTTTTCTAAAACTTAAGGCCACATAGTTATTGAATGTGGTTCTCATATTTCCATCAATAGAACCATCATCAGAGACTTTCAAAGTCACCAAATTATTTTCCGTGGAAAGACGTTCTGGAACCAAATTCACCCATGAAGACTTACCGTCTTTGGTCACTTTTCTACCGTTCCAATTCAATGCCAGAGCAGGCAAGATATTAGGCACTGCAAATGGTTCTGTTGCGTCCAATAGTGCGTAACCACCTCCTGAAAACTCTACGATAGAAACCACGTAATTGAATCCATTCAAGGTTGGAAAAAATGGAATTCCATTGTCTTTGGTACTTACTAATACAGGGTTTGCATTCAATCCTGCGGTTCGCAACATAGAGGTTAGAATTAAGTTGATTTCAGCCGCATTCCCGACGCCTTCTTTATACGCCTTGCGTACTCCTTTATCAGTATATTTTCCGTAGTACTCGTTCCACTTTACCTTAGACTTCACATGATTGTAAATGGCTGCAACTTTTTCGGGATCTGTTGAAGCACCTGCCAATATTGTTGCTAAATCATTTTTATAATAGCTGGTTTTATTCAGCTCGTCTCCAAAGTAAGAGGATTCATTAATTCGTTTGCAGACATCCTCCCAATTGGTTGCATAATTTCTGTATGCCGAATTCGGAAATCGTGTAGAGGTCAATTCAAACCTTAAACCCCCTCGATAGTTGTTTACATTCACCACATAAATCTCATCATCTTTCATTGCCGGAACATCGGATCCTGTAAAAGAGTAGATGGTTTTTGTAAATGTTAATGGATTGTTTCCAGTACCAATTCTATCATTGGAAGTGGTTTCATTCATTGTAGGAAAATAATATCCTTTGGCCTTTTTATTGAATAAGAAATATTCAGGAATCTCTACTTTATATTCCAACTTCTTAACTGGAATATTGAATTGAAATTGCAATTCTCTAATGCTGTAATATGGGTAAACTCTCTTGTAAGAAATTTCTAATATTGAACCTTCTTTCAAGGCTGGCATGACCAACTTCTTCACAGAAGTGTACTTTGATCGCTGTTCTTGAAAAATGGCCTTTTTACTTAATTTTTCTTTGACAACCTTTCCATTCTCCAGATTGAATGTATATCCTTTAATTCCAAGGACACTTTCTTTTTCTCCAGAATCGGGTCTATAATAGGGAATAAAGATGTTTCCTTCTTCCAATCCATCTTTATTATAAATCTTAATGCGCTCTTGAACTTCTGTTACAACTTGAAATCCTTCGTTTGGGTTGTAATTGAAATAGGTGCGTCTTTTTCGATACAGGTAAGCTGCTTCAGCAGTAGAATCTAATGGGTATACTTTCTCTTCCAGTTCTTCTTTGGATACTTTTCCAAACTTGTAGTTCTGCGCGAAACAACTGAGTGTAAAGCACAAAACCAACAGGGTTAAACAATTTTTCATGAATTTACGGTTTCTTGGTTAGTGATATGCGAAGGTTCTCATATTTGGCAATGGACCTTCTAAATTTTCTATAATCGCTGTAATCCTCTTTGGGATATTCTCCAGCTTTGATTAATAAAGATTTGGTATATGTAAATGTATTTTCATCAACTTTGATAAAAAAGACTTGATAGCTTCCAAACTTGCTTTCGATCACTTTTGGAAATGGTAAGCTTGGAATGGTATAGCCTTCTGGAATTTTGAAAGTATACATATCTACGTCTTTATAACCTCTTGAAATCTTTAGAGGAAGTTTTCTATTGCGATATCTTTTGGGAACATAGGTATTTCGGTTGAAAGGATTGACCTTTACTAAATAATCGGTTCCACTTAAGGTGGCATAGTTTTCAACGGCGACTTTTACAGTTTCTTTAAACACCACAGAGTCTTTATCATTTTCAAGTTCTACAGAGTTTACTTCTAAATTGTTGTTGTATCTCCAAAGACTTGATTTGTAATATTTTTTTAGTTCTGAAAGTGGCTCTTTCTCCAAATTAAACTGTCGGTCATATTGAATTCCTTTGGACCTCATAATCACATCGGCCTTCATATTTCCCGAAGGATCCAATTCGATAATCGCATTGGTGGTTTGTAAATTATCCTCGTCTAAATACGCAGGAGTTCTTTTGATGACTCCTCCTTGAGGAGTGATTACCAACACCTCTCGATCGTCCGTAAAATCACCTAAAAATCCGAAAGGCATGGTCTGACTGGTACACTCTAACCAAACATCATCACCTCCATTCGGAATGTTTAAAATCACATGGTTTCCTTGCATCCCGAAGAATCCTTTGTCTACACTTTTCTTACTACTCCCTGCCCATACAACAGAGTAATGTGATTCAACTCCAACAGCATCCAATAAGGTTTTGGTGTAATTGGTAAGCCCTTTACAATCGCCATATCCAACAGCGTCTACTGTATTTGCAGCTATGGGTTTCCAACCGCCAATTCCTTCTTGCACACTAATGTATCGCGTTTTCCCTTGAACATACTCATAGACTTTTTTCGCCTTTTCTAAATCGGTTTTGGCACCTTCCACAACACTTAAGATTCTGCTTTTGATCTCAGGAGACACTGCATCATTTCCGTTCTTGAGAAATTCGTAACGCCATTTTCCAAACTCTTCCCAGTTGGTTGCTTTTCCTTTGACCTTCTTCAACGCAAACTCATTCAACCCTACCAATAGTACTGGCATGATTTGATCAAATCTAGGCGTTGAGTTTTCAAATCGAATGGCAGGCTGGTTTTCCATTGAATAGGATATATCTTGCAGATTATCGGTATTCTTGGTGATTGGAAATTGATCAAAGTTGCTCTCCTTGATTCTAAAATCCTGACCTGTTTCATTGGTCACTTTGTATTCACTTTTCTGAATGGAAATCAAATAATTTTTGATGGGATACCATTTTGGAATGAACCCAGTTGAAGAGGATTCGAATTCATATTCCAATTCATAGGTGTATGGATAACTAATGGGTGTGTAATCATAATACAGCACCCGCGAATCAGAATACATAGTACCTCCATCTACAGAGCTTACATCTGTAAACTTTCCTTTGTTTACTTTGGAGAGTTCTTTTCCAAAGGCATCATAAAATTTTAATTGGACCTTCCGGATCTTTCGGTCATCGTCATAACCGATGGAAGCATCAAAATGACGATCATGTCCATTACTATTTAAAATGGTCGTTACCTGTTTTACTTTCACCCTCATTCTATCTACCTTAGAGATATTTATCTCCATAGATTCGTATCGCACTATTCCATTGGCATTGTCCTGTAATTCCTTAGGAATTGATTGGACCTTGAGATCAATGTCTTGTGCAAAAGTGAACCCAGCAAAAATGAAGAAGAAAAGAATGGGAACGAAGATTCTTTTTTTCATGCAATTATAAGTTTGGTTCTTAGTCGCTGCAAGATAAAAAAATAACCCAAAGAAGAAAATCTTTGGGTTATCTAACCTAGGTTTCTAGACCTATGTTAATAATTTGATTTATAGTGAAGCAGCTTTTGTTTTCACTTCAAAAGACATTTCTACTAAGTCGTCAATGAACTTGTCTTTTAAGTTGTCAAAGAATTTCTTTGAACCATACTTTACGTTGAAATCAGCTCTGTCAATATTGAACTTGTCACTTGTAAATGTGTACACTCCATCCGCCTCAGTTAAAGAAGCAGGAATCGTAATACTCTTCGTTACATCTTTGATAGTTAAATTTCCAGTAACTGCTAACTTCCCATCCTTGTCCTCTACAGAAGTAATGACAAACTTAGAAGTTGGGAATTTCTCAACATCAAAGAAGTCTCCATTGGATAAGTGTCCAGCCAAATTTGCAGCTTTCTTAGGATCCTTGATATCCAATACTTTGATAGATGCCATGTCTACAGTGAATTCACCTCCAGTAATAGTTCCGTTATCCACTACCAATGTACTGGGCTTTAAAGCTACAGTTCCATTGTGAGCGCCTCCTGGCTTGGTTCCTTTCCATGCCAATAAAGAAGCAGTTAAATCTACGTTGTCTTCAGCAACAACCTTCTCTACCTGCACTTCTTCTTTTACTTCTACTTTGTCCTTTTTCTCTCCTTTACAAGAGACCATTAAGACAGAAATAGCTACGATTGCGATGATTGCTTTTCTCATTTCTAATAATATTTATTTGAGTATTTGTAATTAAATTTATTTTCCATGGCAAATATACAGTAAAAATATATTCCATGGAAAATATTTCAATTATTTTTTATCTTTTGTATCGATGATGATGGTGACAGGTCCATCGTTGAGAAGTTCTACTTTCATATCAGCGCCAAATTCACCCGTTTGTACTTTCTTTCCCAAGTCATTCTCAAACTGCTGGACAAAACTTTCGTATAAAGGAATGGCAACATCAGGTTTGGAAGCTTTGAGATAGCTAGGTCGATTCCCTTTCTTTGTGGAAGCATGCAAGGTAAACTGACTCACTACTATGGCATCACCTTTAACATCCAATACGGAGGTATTCATGACCCGGTTCTCATCATTGAAAATACGGAGGTTCGCAATTTTCTTCGATAACCAAGCAATGTCTTTCTGACCATCGGAATCTTCTATCCCTAAAAGGATGAGCAATCCTTGTTGAATATCGGCAACTTTCGTTCCTTCAATGATGACACTTGCTTTGGAAACTCTTTGGATGACGGCTTTCATTGTTTGGGTGTTGGGTGTTTAGTACTTCGCTCTTTGAGCTTCGTACTATGTTAAATTAGAACTTAGGAATTAATTCATTAATAGATTGAAAAATTGTTACATTAAACTCATTCCCAGATATCAGTGCGGTAGTGCTCTTCTTCGCCTTCCAAGATTTGAAGATAGCTCTTGTATCTTGACCAAGAAATGATTTCTTCATCTAAAGCATCTTTGACTGCGCATTGTGGTTCGTTGACGTGGATACAGTTATGGAATTTACATTCTGATTTCAGAGCGAAAAACTCAGGGAAATAATCGCCTAGTTCTTCCTTACTCATATCCACCACACCAAATCCTTTGATGCCGGGGGTATCAATAATCTTCGCACCAAAACTTAAATCGAACATTTCTGCAAACGTCGTGGTATGTTGACCTTGCTTATGCTGCTCGGAGATTTCTTTGGTCTTTAGGTTCAATCCAGGTTCAATGGCATTGACAAGCGTTGTTTTTCCCACACCTGAATGTCCGGAAAACATGCTCACTTTGTCTTTCATCAATTCTTTGATCTGATCTACATTGGTTCCTTTTGCGGAAGAAACTTCAATACATTCATAACCAATAGGCTCGTAAATATCTTTGAGATAGAGAATCTCCGCCCGTTCTTCGATATCATAGGTATCAATCTTATTGAAGACCAAAACGGCTTTAATGGAATAGGCTTCGGCAGTCACCAAAAAACGATCGATAAAGGTGGTTAACGTTTTTGGATTATTGATCGTGATCAATAAAAACACTTGATCAATATTGGAGGCTATAATGTGAGTCTGTTTCGAAAGATTTACCGATTTACGCACAATATAATTGGTACGCTCGTGAATCTTTGTAATAATTCCCACCTCTTCGTCACCAATTGTTTCTAAGGTGAAATCAACCTGATCTCCTACGGCAATCGGATTCGTACTTTTGATGCCCTTGATACGAAATTTTCCTTTGATTCGACATTTGTGAAGTTTCGAAGCATCCGAGGCTCCGTCTGACTTCACCCAGTACCAACTACCTGTTGATTTGTATACAGTTCCTACCATTCAGTTTTTTTGGCATCTTTTTTGACTACCTTGAAGTCATTAACCATTAACAAATATCATGAAAAAAATCTTATTAGTCGTTGCTCTTATCGCTTGTGTTTATACTGTTGATGCACAAGGTTATGAGTACAAAGTAATTACCAGTGTTGAGTCTATTATTCCAAGTGGATTGGGTAGATCGCGTATCGTTTCTGCAAATGACGAACGAAATTATCAAGATTTCACTTCACAAAGAACCGATGGTAAAACAGAAAAAGACAGAAGAAATAAATCGAGTCGTTCTGATATTCGTGTGAAGAACTTCGATGAAACAAAACTTTTGAACTTCTTCAACTTAGGAGGAATTCGTTTTCAAAACATTGCTGCGAATGATGCAGTAGTGACTTCTAAACTCAATGCCATGAACGATGAAGGATGGGAACTCGCCTTCGTGACCAGTGCTGTGGAAAGCTATGGCGGAAAAGGAGACAACAACGGGATTTTTATTACTCGTTATGTTTTTAAGAGGAAGAGGTAAGACTTCGCAGGCTCAGTCTGGTGAAGGGTGAAGGTGAAAAGGTAAAAGGTGAAGGGTTAAAGTAGAATTCTAACAAAATCCCTCTGGCCTTTTCATTCTGTCCCGACGCTTCGGGAGTTTCAGAATCCAAACCTTGAAGCTTAAGACCCTGAAACGAGTTCAGGGTGACAGTTTCATAAAAATCATTTAAAGAAAAAAAGCGACTCATGTGAGTCGCTTTTTTTTTATGCGTTGATAATCTTCTTCTGGTGGTTGATGGATTCTTGGTGAATCGCTTTGAACACGCGTAAAATGAATTCTTCACTTAGGTTGTTCTCCTCACCTTCTAAAATCATTTTTCCTAAGATCTCGTTCCATCGTCTTGATTGTAAAATGGCCACGTTTTTCTCTTTCTTCAGAGCTCCAATAGCGTCTGCCACTTTCATACGCTTTCCTAACATTTCAATCAACTGATGATCCACTACATCAATCTGTGTACGTAAAGTGGTCAAAGCAGCACGGTAATCCGCTTCTGAATCAGTGGTCTTTCTGATTTTCAAATCTTCCATGATCTGGATCAAGCTGTCTGGAGTGACTTGCTGAGCGGCATCAGACCAAGCATTGTCTGGATCGACATGTGTTTCGATCATCAATCCGTCAAAGTTCAAATCCAAGGCTGTTTGCGATACATCAAAAATCATATCTCTCTTTCCTGTAATGTGTGATGGATCACAGATCAATGGCAAGTCTGGGAAACGATTTTGCAATTCGATCGCAATTTGCCACTCAGGATTGTTACGGTATCTGGTTTTTTCATAAGTTGAAAATCCTCTGTGAATCACTCCTAACTTTTTGATGTTTGCCGAGTGTAATCTCTCGATTCCACCCAACCATAGTGCTAAGTCTGGATTCACTGGGTTCTTTACCAAAACGACCTTATCCGTTCCTTCCAAAGCATCCGCAATTTCTTGCACGATGAATGGACTTACCGTAGAACGTGCTCCAATCCATAATAGATCAATATCATGTTCCAAAGCCAACTTCACGTGTGTTGCATTCGCAACTTCTGTGGCAGTTTTTAATCCTGTTTCTGCTTTTACTTTTTGTAACCATTTTAACCCAAGAGCACCTACTCCTTCAAAGTTCCCTGGACGCGTTCGAGGCTTCCAGATTCCAGCTCTGTAATAATTGACATCAGAATCTTTCAACTCATGAGCAATTGCTAATACTTGCTCTTCCGTTTCTGCACTACAAGGCCCTGCTACTACGAGTGGATGATCCAATCCCAAATCATCCAACCATGTTCTCAATTCTTTTGTGTTTTCCATTTTTTGTTTTGTGTTTCTGTAATTTTTTTATTGATTTTTTATTTTTTCTGTTGTGACTTCGACTCCGCTCAGTCACCAGTGTTTTCGCTGTAAACCTTGATTGTTAACATCAAAGCACTCGAACTGACACTTATTTATTTTTTCGTTGCCTCTACAGGCTTGATACCAGTTAATATATTTCGAATGTGATTCGTGTTTTCCATTTCTTCATAGACTGCTTGGAAGTTGCCTTCTTGCATGAGTCTTTTAAAGTGTTCTAAATTTTGAATGTATTCTTCTAATGTTTCAATGACATTTTCTTTGTTCTGTTCAAAGATTGGCGTCCACATGGCAGGTGAACTCTTTGCCAATCGAACGGTGGATTCAAATCCACTTCCCGCCATATCAAAGATGTCGCGTTCGTTCTTTTCTTTTTCGATGACTGTTTTTCCCAACATAAACGAACTGA
>CAZTFN010000038.1:0-20910 GCA_964612905.1 uncultured Flavobacterium sp.
CGAAATAGATTTTATGCCTAGAAGCGTTGGGTAGGTTTGCATCCATGTAGTCGAAGAAGGTTTCGGGTATGGGATTGTTTTCATTGGTGAACGTGCCTATCCAATGCGTGGAAAGACAAGCGGCACCGCCAAATACCTGAGGATATTCACTCACGGCATACATAGAAATCAATCCACCCATACTAGAGCCTGCCACAAAAGTATTTTCCCGATTGGTAGATACCGAGTAGTTAGCATCTACAAAAGGCTTTAATTCTTCAACAAGAAATTTCAGATAGTCGTCTGAATTTAAGCTTGTAAACGAAAGGTTGTATTTTTTAGCCTCTGTAAAAATTGAATCTTGCTGTTTTTTCGATAACGACTCAAAAGGTTTTTTGGGGAAGTAATCACTATGCCGAATTTCTGCAATATTATGAGGAGCTACTACAATAAAGTCTTGGGTTGTTCCTTCCTTTTGTAATTTTCCAGCCCATTCATCTATTTTCCACTCTTGTTTGTTCCATGTCGTCAAGGAATCAAACAACATTTGTCCGTCATGCATATAAAGTACAGCATACTCTTTCTTATCAGAATATCCATCAGGCAACCAAATATCAACAGGACGAGGAACAATATTTTTCGATGGAAAAGAATCGATTCGATGAATTGTTCCAGATGCCAGAGTAATGGGATAATCTTTATCGATTAAAATGGATGATATCGAGTTCTTTTTTTGAGCGCAAGAACACATGCATAAAAAGATGAAAATGACTGCTAATTTTTTCATGATTGATGGCTTTATATTTTGATAAAAATTATCCCTTTTTTTGACTGATTTTTTGCTTGTTTTTGATCTCTTTTTTAAGACCTTTTCATGCACTTTTGATCACTTCCGAACTAGAACGATAAAAACCCCTAGTTCAATTTTCATTGTTGTTATCGTGATTTTAATCAATATTTATTGAAAACTCTTCAAAATTAGCCTTCTATTTTGAGAAATTTTAATTTTTTCACATTTACGAACACGATTTCGTAAAAAATAGTTGGAGAAGTTTTCAACACGAAACCGATTTCGCAACATTCTCAATTTAGACCGCATATGTAGAATAAATATCTTCGAACAGTGGAATGTTAATTTATTGTAAAATACAGTAGTACAAATCAAATTTACGTTTATCATTTAACATGAATTATATGAAGAAATTTAAATTACTATTAATTGGAATTCTTTTCTCTTCAGCTGCAGTTTTTGCCCAACAAAAAGTAACGGGAACTGTAATTGAAAAAGCAACTGGCGAAGGCTTACCTGGAGTGAGTGTTGTTGTGAAAGGAACAACCAAAGGAACGCAAACTGATTTTGATGGAAATTTCGAGATAAACAATGTAAAAACTGGCGATGTGCTGGTTTTTAGTTTTCTTGGATTTACCGATAAAGAAGTGACGATTGGAACCAACTTGACGCTACGAGTTGAAATGGAGGAAAGTTCAGAAACACTGGACGAAATTGTTGTGGTTGGATATGGAACAACCACAAAGAAAGATGCAACAGGTTCTGTAGATGTCATCTCTACAAAAGATTTTAATAAAGGAGCAGTTGCTTCGGCAGACCAGTTGTTGCAAGGTAAAGTTGCTGGGGTTCGAATCACCAATGCAGGTGGTTCTCCTGATTCTGCACCTAATATCAGAATTAGAGGAGGAGCATCGTTAAGTGCGAATAACAATCCTTTAATTGTAATTGATGGAGTGCCCTTAGATAATGGAGGTACTGCTGGGGTGAGTAACCCTTTGAACTTGATTAACCCAAATGATATCGAAAGCTTTTCGATCTTGAAAGATGCTTCCGCAACCGCTATTTATGGTTCTAGAGCATCCAACGGGGTAATTATCATTACGACCAAAAGAGGAACATCAGGACAAGCGAAGTTCAATTTCTCGTCTACTACTTCTATCAGTAGTATTCCTAGTGGAAACTTAATTGATGTGATGAGTAGTGGTGATTTCGTGACCTTTATTCAAAATAATTTTCCAGATGAAACTGTGAAGTTAGGGGTTCCTACAGGTTCGGTAGTAACGGATGAGGTAGTTACACAGACTATTACAGCAAGCGATGGATCTTTAAGAGATATTTATGCATCAAACTGGCAAAATGCCATTTTACGTACAGCGCTTTCACTTGACAACAATTTTAGTGCAAGAGCGAATATCAAAGGTGTGATGCCAATGAGAGCTTCGGTTGGATATAGTGAATTGCAAGGTGTGGTTTCAAATGATGATTACAATCGTTTGAATGCATCCTTGAGTTTGGCTCCTAAGTTCTTTGATGATCACTTATCGATTGATGTGAATGCAAAATATACTTACATCGATAAAAATGCAATTGATGGTGATGGATCCTTAGGAGGTTCTTTAACCATTGATCCTACCAAACCTATTTTTGATTCAAGTTCAATTTTCGGAGGTTTTTACAACCAAATTGGTTCGGCTACTTCAACGGCACCAAATGCATTGACAGGAGCTTCTAACCCTTTGGCTTTGTTAGAGCAAAGAACACGCCCTGAAAAGATCGATCGATTCTTAGGAAATATCAAGTTTGACTACAAACTCCATTTCTTCCCAGAAATGAGAGCGGTACTAAATCTAGGAACAGAATCTTCAAATACTACAATTGAAGAAATATTTAGTGATAATTCATTGGCGACGTATCGTCAGACTGCCACTGTAGGGTCGTTCATTTTCAACCCTGGATTGAATTACTTTGAAAAGCAAGAGATTAGAAACACCACTTTAGATGCTTATTTGGTATACAACAAGTCATTCGAAAACAAGTTTATCAAGTCGATTGAGCTTCAAGGAGGTTATGCATACCAGAACTTCGAGAACAGAGGTACAAAACGCGAGTTTATCTATTACATTCAAGATAACGATGATACGACAGATGATGCAGATTTAGTTGGAACAAGAGTTGAAAACATCGACCCGAACAATCCAACAAACTTGTATTTTAATCCTTTGAACCTTCAGTCGTTCTTCTCTAGAGCAAACATTAATTTGAATGATAAATACTTAGTAACACTTTCATTCAGAGCAGATGGATCTTCCTTATTCACCAAAGAAAATAGATGGGGTTATTTCCCAGCAGCAGCTTTAGCTTGGCAAGTAAAAGAAGAAGATTTCTTAAAGGATGTGAGTGTTGTAAATGCTTTGAAAGTAAGATTCGGTTGGGGTAACACTGGTCAGCAAGACGTTACAGGATTGGCAGGATTCTTCCCTGCAACACCTTTGTTTGAAGTAGGTTCTGTAACCAGTCAGTACCTATCAGGATTGAACCTGTATTCAGCGAAAGAATTCAACCCAGATTTAACATGGGAAAAAACAACTACATACAATATCGGATTGGATTTCGATTTGTTTGAAAATAGCATCGTAACAGGTAACTTCGATGTATATAGAAGGTTTACAAGTGATTTATTAGTAGTAGCTGAAGCGCCTCCAGGGCAGGCTTTGAGTACGCGAGTGATTCAGAATATTGGAGAAACAGAAAGTGAAGGTTTTGAATTGGGATTGAATCTAAATGTGATTCAAAAAGACAACATGAACCTGACTTTCAATGGAAACTTAGCATACAACAGAACAGATGTAACTGCTTTAACAGGAGTTGAAGTGATCAACCAAGGAACCATTCCAGTAGGTACAGGTACTTTCTTGTTCAAGCATGCTTTGAACGAACAAGCATATTCAGCACATGTCTTCAAACAAGTATATGACGTAGATGGAAACCCAATTCCAGGTTCATTTGTTGATTTGAACGGAGATAACGTGATTAACGATAGTGACAAGTTTTATCAGCCTATTAGACCTAACTGGACTTTTGGTTTCGGATTTAACTTTGATTATGAGAACTGGAATTTGAGCAGTTCATTTAGAGGACAATTAGATGGTAAAATTTACAACTCAGCGAGATTAGTTGCAGGATTTACGGAAAGAGCAATACAACGTCAAGACGAAGCTTTGAACAACGTTTTAAACTTCAACAGTGGTGCAGCCAATGCTGTTTTTACAAACATTCAAGGAAATCAGCCATTGTCTGATTATTTCCTAGAAGATGCAGCATTCTTGAGATGTGAAAATATTGCTATCGGATACACTTTCAACAAGCTAATCAAAAATGCAACTTTGAGAGTGTCGGGTGTTGTAAACAACCCTTTCTTAATTACCAATTACAGTGGTCAAGATCCAGAGAACTTCAACGGATTGGATAACAACTTCTATCCAAGACCTACTGTATATACTTTTGGATTAAACTTAGATTTTTAAAGAAAAGCACTTATGAAAAAATTTCTTAAATACAGTTTTATGGTATTGTTTGTTATGACACTAACAAACTGTACCAGCGATTTAGACACTCAACCAGAGGTAGAGTTGTCTCTTGAGGAATTGCTAAGTCAAGACCCTCAGGCTATTGAAGGTATTTTATCAAGACTTTATGCTTCTTTTGCATTGTCAGGTCCTGATGGCCCTGGTAGTTCAGACATACCAGATGATGCTGGAGAGTCACCTTTCTTAAGAGGAATTGTAAACCTACAAGACTTCACAGCAGACGCAATGAAGAACAGATGGGGTGATGACGGATTGGACCAATTAACAACCACTTCAGACTGGACTTCTGAGAATAAGTTCTTCCGTTATTTATACAATAGAATTTATTACACGATACCACAGAGTAACAACTTGATCAATGTGTTGAGTGTGGTAGATGTATCCAATGCAGAAGAGATTTCATCCGAAGTTCGTTTTATCAGAGCCTTGGCATATTACTATTTGATTGATGCTTTTGGAAAAGGAGTATTGGCTACGGAAGCGAACTTAGGAAGCCCTGAGGCATTGCCTGAAGTAAGCAGACAAGAGCTCTTTGAGTTTGTAGAGAGCGAGTTGTTAGCTATTGAGCCAACACTTCCTACCATGAATCAATATGGTAGAGCTACAAAAGGAGCAGCTCAAATGTTGTTAACCAAATTATATTTGAATGCAGAGGTATATACTGGAACGGCTAGATGGGACGATGCAGCTACTTATGTGAACAAAGTAATCAATGAAAATGGATATACGTTAGCAACAGACTTTAGAATGCTATTTTCTGGAGATAATGATGTAAACGGAGCCCAGAATGAGATTATCTTCCCGTTGATTGCCGATGCAGCAACAAGTCAGAGTTTCGGGAATACAACCTACATTGTGAATGGAAACTTAAGTACTGAGACGTTGGCTCCTGGTGATTTTGGTGCAACAGAAGGATGGACTGGACACAGAGCATCGAAAGGTTGGTATGGTCTCTTTGGAAACAGTGACGTAGATCTTGCCAATTCATCAGATGTAAGAGCTTCTCTTTTCTGGACGCAAGGACACAACTTTGAAATGAATGACTATAGAGAGTGGACGGATGGTTATCCTTCCATCAAATTTAGAAATTCCAATTTCAGTGGATCGTCTTCTCCTACGGCATTTTCAAACACAGATTTCCCATTATTTAGATTGGCAGATGCTTATTTAATCTATGCAGAGTTGGCGGCAAGAGGAGCTGCGAATACAGACAATGCAGCTGGATTAGGATATTTAAACCAAGTAAGAACACGTGCAGGAGCAGCTTCACTGACTTCTTACACGGAAATTGATGTCTTAGACGAGCGTGCGAGAGAATTGAATTTAGAAGGACACCGTCGTTCAGATTTGATTAGATACAACAGATTTACAGGAGGAAGTTACATATGGCCATGGAAAGGTGGAGTAGCTCAAGGAACCTCAATTCCGGATACCTATAAATTATTCCCTATTCCAACAACTGCCTTACAGGCAAATCCAAACTTAACTCAAAACCCAGGTTACTAATTCTTAAAATTAATTTTAGATGAAAAAATATATAAAACTTTCAGTAATGCTATTTGTCTTGGCATTGAGTTTTACCTCATGTGAAGACAATACAGACCTTGAATTTGTGGCAGCTCCACAAGGAGATTTCGCATTCACAAATACATTCTTAACAGAATATGTGTTGCCAGCTGATGCCTCAACAGATGGAAATATTGGAGCGGTATTCGCTTTCAATGCTGCCGACTTTGGAGCACCTACCAACGTTTCTTATGAATTACAAAGTTCGATCATTGGAGACTTTACCGATGCAACTTTAGTATCAACATTATCCAATTCAAACAACCAGATTGAAGTTTCTGTTGGAACTTTAAAAGCTTTGGCTGGAGAATATGGAATCGTAGCGCCAAACTCTGGAAACTTAAACTTTAGAGTAAGAGCATTTCCTGGTGATTCAGGTTCTACAACAGAAGTATTTAGCCCAGTACAAGTATTGGCAGTAACCTTATTGGAAGCTTCTACTGGTGGAGGTGGAGGTGCTGGAATTGAGATTGCCTCTTGGGGAATCGTAGGTTCTGGTTACAACGACTGGGGAAATGCAGGAGTGGAGGGTTTCTTCTACACAACTGCTGATGCTGGTGTAATCGTTGCTTATGCAAACTTAGTAGATGGTGAAATCAAGTTCAGAGAGAACAACGATTGGGCAAGCAATCTAGGAGATACTGGAGCTGATGGAATTTTAGAGCCAGACGGAGATAACATTGCAGTAACCGCTGGAACTTATAAGATTACAATTGATACCAACGATAATTCGTATACAATTGAGCCATTCTCTTGGGGAATTGTAGGTTCTGGATACAACGATTGGGGTAATGCAGGACCAGATGCCAAGTTCTTCTACGACTACACGACAGATACTTTCAAAGTAGGAGTGAGATTGGTTGACGGAGAAATTAAGGTTAGACTAAACAATGACTGGACAACAAACTATGGAGATACTGGAGCAGACGGTACCATCGAATTGAACGGTGATAATATTGCTGTAACAGCTGGATTCTACAATGTGACAATTGACTTCAACAACAGTACAATTGCAATTGAAGCAGGAGATGTTTGGGGAATCATTGGATCAGGTTTCAATGACTGGGGGAATGCAGGACCAGATTATAGCTTTACACAAGTAAATGCTGGTGTTTTCATCGCTGAAGTTGTTGATTTAGTAGACGGTGAAATTAAATTTAGAGTAAACGAAGATTGGACGAGCAATCTTGGAGATACAGGAGTAGATGGAATTTTAGATGCGGACGGTGATAATATCGCTGTAACAGCAGGTAAATATCGCATCATGTTTAATACGGCAGACAATTCTTATTCATTAAATAGAATTCAGTAGTTGTTTATTTGAATTTTTAAAAGGCTGTTATTCTAAATAACAGCCTTCTTTAACTTAATAAATGAGTGAACATTGAAAAAGATTACTTACCTTTTTTTATTCATAAGCGCGTTTGTTTTTAGCCAACAGCAAACAGTGACTTATTCGATCTCACCCCCAACTTTTGAGGAAAATGAAAGCATTACCATCACCTTTGATGGAAGTAGCATTAACGAAAGTACTTGGGGTGTTACAGACAATGCACTATACCTTTGGGCATGGTCTTTTGATCTGAACCTTGACAACATACAAGATTGTCCAACAAACGGATCTTGGGACAATTCTGATGAAGCAAACAGACTAACCTACAATAGTTCTGATGACACATACACAATCACTTTTGTACCTTCTACTTTTTACAACAGAACGGGAATTGGTCGTATTGGATTTTTAGTAAAAGCCAAAGACGGTTCTGGCGATAAGAAAACACAAGACATCTTGGTAGATGTGGGTTCATTCCAAGTGATTCTTAACTCACCAGCAGCAAACTCAACCACCATTTTAAATTCTGGAGATGACCTAGCAATTCAAGCAAACAACACAGGTGGAAGTGCAAACTATGTTTTGAAGGCAAATGGAACCACCATCAATACACAGAATGGCATTAGTTCTTATAGCTATACAGACACAAACATTACAGCAAATCAAACCTATGAGTTAGAGGTTACTTTTGCTCCCCCCACCCTCACAAATTCCTTTAGTGCTGTTGTCGACCCAGGAATTACCTTTCAACCGATGTCTGCTGACTATGAAGATGGAATCAACTACATCAGCGATACCGAGGTGATTTTAGTATTGTATGCAACAGGAAAAGATTTTGTCTATGTAGCAGGAAGTTTCAACAACTGGGCTCCTGATACAAGTCATGCAATGAAAGTGGACCCTACTAGAAACAATAAGTTTTGGATTCAGTTATCAGGACTTACTCCGGGTCAAATAGAAACCTATCAATATTGGGTGGGAGACGGTGACCCTGTTGCGAATTCACCGAATCTCGTGAAAATTGCGGACCCTTATTCAACATTGGTATTGTCTCCTTTTGATGATCCCTTTATCCCAGCCAGTTCATACCCAAACATCCCTGCCTATCCAGCTGGACAGGAAAGAGAAGTAACAGTGTTGCAAACAGGTCAGACACCTTATGATTGGCAGGTGGATAATTTTGTGAAGCCAAAGAAAGAAGACTTAATTGTGTACGAAGTATTGATTAGAGACTTCGATGCCAATAGAAACTATCAAGACCTAATTGATAGAATGGATTACTTCACAAACCTAAAGATCAATGCCATCGAGTTGATGCCAGTGATGGAGTACGAAGGCAATGAAAGTTGGGGATATAATACATCATTCCACATGGCATTGGACAAGTATTATGGAACTCCAGACAAGTTCAAAGAATTTGTGGATTTATGCCATCAAAATGGAATTGCTGTCATTCTTGATCTTGCTATCAATCACGCTTTTGGACGTAACCCAATGGTAAGAATGTGGATGGACGATCCCGACAACGATGGATGGGGGGAACCAAGTAGTGAAAATCCATATTTTAATCAAGCACCATTACACAGTTATAATGTAGGTTCAGATTTTGACCATTCACACCCAAGAACAAAAGACTATACAAAAAGAGTCGTAAAACATTGGATTGAAGAATATAGAATTGACGGAATTCGTTGGGATTTGACCAAAGGATTTACACAAAACTGTTCTGCAAATGACGAAGGTTGTACCAATGCATATCAACAAGATCGTGTGGATGTCCTGAAGGAATATGCCGATTATTCTTGGTCTTTGGATGAAGATCACTATGTAATTTTTGAACACTTAGGAAGCGAGAATGAAGAGAAAGAATGGGCCAACTACAGATATGATGAAGGAAAAGGAATTATGATGTGGGGTAAAATGACCGAGCCATACAACCAGCTAACCATGGGGTATGCTTCCAGTAGTAATATTGATGGAATGGGACACAAATCTCGATCACAATTTCAAGGTCCTCGAGTTTTAGGATATGCAGAGAGTCATGATGAAGAACGATTGATGTACAAAAATGTACAGTTCGGGAATTCTAACAATAGCAGCCACGATGTTAAAGACTTGAATACAGCTTTGTCGCGCATGTCGGCATTAGGAGCCATCTCAACGATGATTCCAGGTCCGAAAATGATTTGGCATTTTTCATCTTTAGGGATGGAGAACTCAATCTTTACCTGCTCTAACGGTTCTGTGAATGAGCCAGGTGGTTCTGATGGAGATTGTAAATTGGATACCAAACCTCAACCACAATGGGTGAACAACTGGTTAGCTGATGCCAATCGTAATCAGATTTATAATGATTGGACAATTCTTCATCAATTAAAAATTGAAGAGCCCGTATTTGAAGGTGACTACAACTTGACTTCTGGAGATTTAAACCCTCGTTTGCATGTGTTTGATAATAGCTTACCGGCGTCATCATTAAAGGATGTAGTGATCATTACCAATTTTGATGTGACTGCAAAGGATGTGGATCCAGACTTTCCGAATACAGGAACATGGTATGATTTGATGGATTTATCAGGTAGTACAACGATCAATGTTACTGATGTAAATGCAACCATTTCCGTTCCAGCTGGGCAATTCAGAATTTTTGGAAATGAAGCCGCAACATTGAGTGTGAATGATGCAGAATTAGAAGATGTTCAGTTGTATCCAAATCCAAGTACAACCTTCTTCCAAATCAATACCCAAGTTCAAGAGTTGGAAATTTATGATATCTCAGGAAAAGTGATTAAGTCTTTCAAAGGAAGCTTTGATCCAAGTTATACATATGATATCTCAACATTGTCAACAGGAATTTACATGGTAAAGTTTACCAATATTGATCGTACGCCATTCTTTAAAAAGATCATTGTAACAAATGAATAGAAACTAGCGTATTGTGCGTTCAAGTATTAAAATAGTTGTACTGATGTTTCTCATGGTATCTTGCTCTCAAAACGAGGAGAGTGAGATTCCAATTGAGAATCCTGCACAAGACTGGATCTCGGCGGTAGACATATCCAGTTATCCCGAAATTTCCAATTCACATGCAGTCTTTTATGACTTGAACGGAAATCAAAAAGAATTTTTATCCATACTCAAAGAGAATGGTGTCAATACAATTCGTTTGAGACTATGGGTAAATCCGACTACAATCCATTCTGGATTTAATGAAGTAAAACAGTTTTCCACAACCTTAAAATCTCAGGGTTTTAAGGTGTGGATTACACTTCACTACTCTGATACTTGGGCCGATCCAGGTCAACAAGCAACTCCGATACAATGGCAGAGTTTAAGCTTTACTGAGTTGAAGGATCAAGTATACAACTACACAAAAACCGTCATAGACGAAATAGCTCCTGAGTATATTCAAATAGGAAATGAAATCAACTCAGGGCTCTTACATCCGCAGGGAAATACCAATACCAATTTTCAGCAATTCAAAGAATTACTAGAATCGGGCATTGCGGCCGTGAGAGAAAACTCAAATACAACTCAAATCATTCTTCACTATGCTGGACTGATTGGTGCAAGCTCATTTTTCAATCAGATGAATAGTTTAGATTACGACATCATTGGATTGTCCTATTACCCATTATGGCATGGCAAAGATTTGAACGTTCTAATTAGTACAATGCAGAGCTTAACTTCAGTTTTGAACAAGCCAGTACTCATTGCGGAAACCTCTTATCCTTTCACGTTGGATTGGAACGACTTAACCAATAATATCGTTGGTTTGGAAAATCAATTAATCTTACCTGAATTTCCCGCTACCGCCCAAGGACAAAAGAATTTCATAAATCGAATTAAAACCATTGTAGAAGGTGTTGAGAATGGGGTTGGGTTTTGTTATTGGGGAGCAGAATTGATTGCATGGAAAGGAAACCAAGCAACCGATGCTTCACCTTGGGAAAATCAAGCTTTGTTTGATTTCAACAACAATGCTCTGCCTGTTCTTGAAGAATTCTCCAACTAAATATTGACAAGCTATTTGTCAGAAATTCCATCTTCTTTCATCAACTCAAAACCATAGTCTCTTAACATTGAAATAACAGGAATCGAATTCTGACCTCTTTGGGTGATTCGATACTCTACTTTGACAGGAACTTCAGGAATGATTTCTTTTTCAACAAACCCGTCAGCAACCAGTTCTTTCAGGTTTTTGCTAAGCATTCGGTCTGAGATATGACCAATACTTTTCTTCAGCTCACTGTATCGCCAAGATTTGTCCTTTACTCGCCATAAAATGGGCATTTTATAGGTGCCTCCAATTTTTGAAAACACATATTCAACAGGAGTATAATACAGCTTCTTGTCATTGATAAATTCAGGCATACTTACAAAGATGTTAGTTACTAACAAAGGTAGTAAAGTGCTAGAATCAAGTCAAGTTCGTACTAATTTTGTTCGAAACAAAAATTACGAAAATGAGTACACACATAGAATCAAACGAATACGTGCATTATCACGGAGCACCATCAAAAGGGAACATATTGATGGTGGCAAGCAGTCCAACGGTTTCTGAACAAACAGGATGGCCCATTGGTTTTTGGGCAGCAGAACTGACACATCCATTGTTGGTATTTAAAGAAGCAGGATATGAAGTAGCATTGGCATCCACAGAAGGAGGTAAAATTGAAATGGATGGATATTCCAATCCAACGGATGAAAGTGGATATGCAGCCCACGATATTATCTCCTTAGGATTCTTACAACAAGATTGGTTTCAAGAATTTTTGGGTTCAACACAGAAGTTGAGTGAAGTTGATTTTAATGATTATGATGCTGTTTTCTTAGTAGGAGGTCAAGGACCTATGTATACCTTCAGAGGAAATAAAGACTTAGAAAAACTGTTTGCTGATTTCTACGAAGCTGGAAAACCAAGTGCAGCCGTTTGTCATTCCACTACCTTATTACTAGAAGCTAAAAAATCAACAGGAGAGTTGTTAGTGACTGGAAAAACTTGGACAGGTTTTGCTGATAACGAAGAGGAATTTGCTGATCAGGCGGTGGGAATGACAATTCAACCTTATAGAATTGAGACCGAAGCGAGGAAATTGGAGAATACAACCTTTAAAGTAGCGGCACCATTTGCATCTTACGTGATCGCTGATGGAAACTTAATCACTGGACAGCAACAAAACTCAGGATATGCTGCAGCTAAGATGGTTGTTCAACAATTAAATCAATAGAAATGAAAATTGCATTTATTGGAATCGGAAATGTGGGTTTTGCGATCGCGAATAACCTTCAGAAGAAAGGACATGACATTATTGTTGCCTCAGATGATACTGAGTCAAGCAGTGTAAAAAAGGCCTTACAGAATAATGATGCCTTTTCAATATTGCCTGTTAAAGAAGCAGTAGCAAATACGGAGGTTGTTTTTCTTGCAACTCCGTTTATGGCGAATGAATCCATTCTCAAGGGAATTGACTTTGGAGGAAAGATTTTGGTGGACTGTACCAATCCTGTTGGAGCAGGAATCTCTCATGGATTGAAGAGTGAAATCTCAGGAGCAGAAAAAGTTCAGGAATGGGCGCCCAATGCCAAGGTGATCAAAGCTTTTACAATTTATGGTTTTGAAAACTTTCAAAATTCAAGCTTTCCAAAGTACAATGTAAATCCCGTAATGATGATCGCGGGAAATGATCCAGAATCCAAAGTTACTTTTGAACCCTTGGTGAACGATCTTGGTTTTGAGATGCTAGACACAGGGAAATTAGATCAAGCCCTGCACTTAGAACACATGACTTTATTGTGGGTGAAGATGGTTCGCAGAGACGGACATCATCCTAATTTTACTTGGGCGTATTTGGAGAAGTAAGGTCACCAGTCTAGCTTAGAATGATTCAACCACTGGTTTCCGTGGGTTTTTAATAACTTTAAATAGTCTTCGCGGTATTTCTTGATTTCAGGATAGTCTTCAAATCGACATATGCCCACCTGAAACTCATCCTTGTTCTTAGGATAGTCCATTGGAATTGGATCGGTGCTGCAATACAAGTCATTAAAAAGTGTAGGAGAAGGAAGTTCAGAATCGAAAATACAAATATGTTTATGCCCATGATCAACATAGTTGGTGGGTAACCAACCTTCATATAAGATTTGAGTAAGTTGAAGATGTACTCTTTCGTGGTGGGAAGGTTTCGAGAGATCAAAAATACAATCAAACTTTTTTCCTATGACAAAATCAGCATAGGCATACATGGTGAACAGGACGAGTTCATTTTCTTTTTGTTTCCAATTGATAAATTGACGATAAGAAGAAGGATAAAGAATTTCTCTGTTCTCATGTCGTTTAACAACCTGCTGTTTGATGATGGGAATAGCATCTGGATTAAATATCTGGTCCGCAAATAGAAATCGCCCATGAGGCTTGCAATCCAGTTCTGACTGCATGCTAAGAATATTTAAACACCATCATTCCCAGTGGAGGAAGGTTCAACTCAACGGAGTGTTCTCTAAAATTCCATTTCAATTCTTCAGAAGTCACTTTCTTATTATGATAGTCTCCCGTTCCATGGAATTTCTTAGAATCAGAATTGAAGATCTCTTTCAAGGTTCCTTCCTTCGGAACTCCAATACGATACTTTTCTCTTGGAATCGGTGTCATATTGCAAACTACGATTACACTGTCTTTTTCATTCTTTCCTTTACGGATATAAGACATGACAGAATTCTCGTGATCTCCATGATCAATCCACTCAAATCCATCCGAAGTAAACTGGTGTTGGTGTAAGGCTTTCTCTTTTTTGTACAAGGTATTCAAGGCTTTTACACAAGCTTGTGTTCCTTTATGTACATCGTATTCTAACAAATGCCAGTCCAAGCTTTGTTCAAAATTCCACTCGCCAGACTGACCAAATTCACCTCCTTGGAACAATAATTTTGCTCCTGGATGCGTATACATATAGCTATATAACAAGCGAAGATTTGCGAACTTTTGCCACTCATCACCAGGCATCTTACCAAGAATGGAATGCTTACCATATACCACTTCATCATGCGATAAGGGCAACATAAAGTTTTCGGTAAAAGCATAGTTCAAGCTGAAGGTTAATTCATTTTGATGATGTTTTCTATAGATAGGCTCTTTGGCGAAATACTCTAAGGTATCGTGCATCCAACCCATCATCCATTTCATTCCAAAGCCTAATCCACCAATGTATGTGGGTCTTGATACCATTGGAAAGGAAGTTGATTCTTCGGCAATGGTTTGCACATCTGGAAAGGCCGAATACACTGCCTCGTTCATTTCTTTCATGAAGGCAATGGCTTCTAGATTTTCTCTTCCGCCAAATTGATTTGGTTCCCATTCACCGTCTTCTCTCGAGTAATCTAAGAACAACATAGAAGCCACAGCATCTACACGCAATCCATCAGCATGGTATTGATCCAACCAGAAAATAGCATTACTAATCAAGAACGATTTTACTTCGTTTCTTCCATAGTTGAAGATCAAACTTTTCCAATCTGGGTGGTATCCTTTTCTTCGATCTGGATGTTCGTATAAATTCGATCCATCAAAGAATCCCAATCCATGATCATCTGAAGGGAAGTGCGATGGAACCCAATCTAAGAGTACTCCAATACCTTTTTCATGGAACTTATCTACTAAATATTTAAAGTCATCAGGATAACCGAAACGAGAAGTAGGAGCGAAATATCCTGTCAACTGATATCCCCAAGAGGGATCGTATGGATACTCCATCACAGGCATAAACTCTACGTGTGTGAAGTTCATGTCGGCTACATAATTCACCAACTCATCCGCCATTTCTTTATAGCTTAAGAATCGGTTTTCCTTAACATTCTTTTTCCAAGAACCTAAATGAACTTCATAGACAGAGAAGGGTGCGTCAATGGCGTTTTTCTTCTTGCGGCCTTTCATCCATTTGGCATCTTGCCATTCATAATCATCGGTCCAGACTACAGAAGCAGTTTTTGGTGGATGTTCGCATCTTCTTGCAAATGGATCTGCTTTTTCAGTGATGATATCATTGTGATGACTTTGGATTTTGTACTTGTACAAGCTTCCTTTTCCAACACCGGGAATAAAACCTTCCCAGATTCCACTCCCATCCCAGCGAACATGCAACTGATGTTCACCCTGAATCCAGAAGTTAAAATCTCCAATCACCGATACATTTTTTGCACTCGGTGCCCATACGGCAAAATAGGTTCCTCGAATACCATCTACTTCGATGATGTGCGAACCAAACTTTTCGTACAAACGATAGTGTTTCCCTGCCTTAAATAAATCAATGTCAAACTCAGTAAATAGACTGTGTGCTTGTGCGTGTGCCATAGGTTAGTTGTTCAAAATATTGGAGATTCCTTTTAATGGAATGATAGTCCATCTCGGTCTTGAGTTCAATTCGTACCCAAGCTCATAGATGGCTTTTTCTAGCAAATGATATTTTAATATAAAGATGCGTTCTTGATTGTATCCAAGACTTAAATTTTCATCTTGAATGGTGGTAATATAAGTTTCCATAAAAATGGCAACGAAATACCTGTAGAGCAATTCACCGTATTCGAATAGCTCTGCTTGTGGTTTTTGATATTCATCTCCATGTGCGAAGATTGTTGAATATACAGCATAGTGAAATGATCTGAACAAACCAGCCACATCTTTGAGAGGAGGTTGTTTTACTTTTCGATCTCGAATGGTACTTTCTGGCTCTCCTTCAAAATCAAGGATACAGAAGTCGTGATCTTGAACTAAGACCTGACCTAAGTGATAATCGCCGTGAATTCGAATGCGTTCTCCTTTCAACTTGGTCCAGTCGAAAGCAACCAAACGTTTTCTGATTTCATTTTTTTGATCCAAAAACTCATTGGCCAAATCCAAAGCGCCACCTTCCAATTTATGAAGGTTGTTTTCGGTCATGTTCAAACGGTTTTGGAACATATAGGTCAAACGGTTTTTCAACCAAACCGTATAGTCACCATTGAAATGGGTTGGAGTGAAGGCTGTTTCTTCGAACTCTGAACCTAATGCTGCATGCATTTCGGCAGTTCTTTGTGCCAACAAACGAACTTTAAGAAGTATGTTCAAACCTGTCCAATCAATGATTTCAGCAGGAACATGATTGATCTTCAATCGACTGAACAAATCCACTTTTGGTAGATTTTGAATATCAATATGCTTATTACCAATGGTCTCAAAAATCTTGTGAATCTCTTTCAAGAAATAATCCCAAGCGTCCCCTTGATTGGGCACCAATTTCTGCATCAAGGCAATGGTGATATATGTACTGTCAGAATCAATAATATTGATGCTTCCCATGTACGGAGGCGTATTCTTGAAGTCTTTTTTATCTGAGAGGAATCGACTCATTTCATAGTCAGGGTTCTTATCAGAGTAGATTCGTCTAAAGAATTTTAAAATGTACTTGTCATTGAAAATGATGGACGTATTGCTTTGTTCAACACCCATGAATCGAGAGGATTCATAAGGAATGTTCTCATAATTCTCTGACTTATGATATTGAACCTTGGTCTTATCTACAGGAAGTGCTGTTGAAATTCGCTCGTAAACCAACTTACGGAATGCTTCCAGGTACATGGCATCAATGATGAAACCATTTTGATTTTTCAATTTGATAGGAAGAATTCTGTTTTCTTGAGCAAAACTCTCGTCGGAAACAAAGGCAATCGGCAAGAAATAGTGGTGGTAGAAAGCTTCAGCAAAGTTTACTTCTAAGATCAAGCCGAAATATACTTCACCATGTTGCTGCAATCTAAAATGTTCGCGCAACTCAATGTACTTGAGTTTGCTCGATTTACCACCGTACCAACGTTGCTTTTGAATATAATCTTCTAAAACATCAGCTAAAAAGACCTTGACAAAATCTTTATTTTCAATAATGTCTTCCCAGTTGCTTTTAGAACTGAAGATAGATGCTTCTTTGGTGGTAGCTGATTGCTTAGACATATCTTACTTTTTGATTTTAAAGATATGGAATGGCAAAGTAGGATGCAACTCTACATAATTCCACTCGTCATACCAATTGTAACTATTACCAGTAATCAAGTCATGTACTTCCACTTTATGTCCATGTTGAATCTCTAAATCTTGTAAAGGAACTTGTACATGTCCCGATTGCATATAATATTGATCCAAACTAATGATCGTTAATGTCTCATCAGTGCGATCGTCGTTCCATTTGTAGAAGGCGATGAGTTTCTCGTTCTCCATATGACAGAACTGAATGTTATTGGTCTGCTGATAGGATTCGTGATTGTGTCTGATCTCGTTGATCTTCCCAATTAAGGTAGTCAACTTATTTTCAATATTCCAATCATAGTGACATACTTGGAACTTCTCCGACATATAGTATTCTTCCTTTCCTGGAATCGCATCGTCAATTTGTTGCTCGAACACAGGCCCGTAAATTCCAATATTCGAACTTAAGGTTGCCGCTAATGCATAGCGTTGTAAATACATAGATTCATTGGCTCCTTGCAAGTGGTATGGATTGATATCTGGAGTATTTGGCCAGAAGTTAGGACGCATGTATTCTCTCTGATCTGTTTGAGTCAGATCATTCATATACTCCATTAATTCATGCTTGGTATTTCTCCAAGTGAAATAGGTATACGATTGTGTATATCCTTCTTTCGCCAATCTTCCCATCACTTTGGGTTTGGTAAATGCTTCTGCTAAGAAGATAATATTTGGATGCTTCTTCTTCACTTCAGCAATGGCCCAATGCCAGAAATAATACGGTTTGGTGTGTGGATTGTCTACACGGAATACTTGGATTCCACATTCTTCGATCCAGTACAATAGAATGTCTAAGCATTCTTTCCAAAGGTTTTTCCAGTCTTTGCTTTCCCAGTAAATAGGTAAAATGTCTTGGTATTTTTTCGGTGGATTCTCAGCATATTGCACAGTTCCATCAGGTCTCCATTTGAACCAGTCTGGATGTTCTTTTACCCAAGGGTGATCTGGTGCAGCTTGCAATGCGTAATCCATGGCAACTTCAATCCCCAATTCCTTTGCAGCTTTGACCAAATCTTTGAAATCTTCTACAGTTCCTAATTCAGGGTGAATGTCTTTGTGGCCTCCATATCGAGAACCAATTCCCCATGCAGAACCGGCATCTCCTTCTTTGGCCTCTGTGGTATTATTTTTTCCTTTTCGATTTACTTCTCCGATCGGATGAACAGGAGGGAAGTACAAAGTGTCAAACCCCATTTTAGCAATTCGAGGAAGCAAACGATGACATTCTTTGAAAGTTCCATGTTGACCTTCTACTTCTGATGAAGATCTTGGGAAGAATTCATACCAAGTACTAAATCGTGCTTTCTTTCTATCTACATAAGCTTTGAACTCACGAGATTCATTCGACAAAAACTTAGATGGATATTTGGTGAAAATATCAGCCAATCGATCACTTACCGCTTCTTTAATGGCCTCGTCATAGGAGTTTTCATCTTGGAAGATGTTGATCAAATGCTCTAAATATCCTTTTTCATCTTTGGTAGCTCCTTTCAATAAAGGCTTTAGATATTCGGCACCTTCTAATAATTCAGATTTGATGTATTGATTGTCGTCAATCTTTCGCCCGACTCCATATTGCCAATCCAAAGCATAGTCAACCCAAGCTTGAACTTTGTAACTGTAAAATCCTTGTTTGTTTACTTGAAAAGTAGCACCCCAGCCATCATTGTTGATGTGATACATTCTCACTTCTTTCCAGCTTCTTTCTTTTTCATGTTTGAAAAGAACACTGGCTTGTATTTTATCATGTCCGTCTACCAAAACATCGGCAGTCACATTCACTAATTCGTCTACAACACGTTTGATAAAAACATCACCTTGATTGATTTGGGGAGAAACGCTCTCAACAACAACACGCTTTTGATTGTACATGGTTTAAGTTTAGTTTTAAGTTTGCGTGATAAAAATAGTAAATTTCAATGCCTGAAAACCAAACTTATAGGTATATTTTTAATACAACGTTTTCGTGTTTATAACAATATTTAGACTTGTTTTTAGAGATTCTAAAATTGGTAAACGTAAATGATGATTCTAACAATCATGAAACAATTTAGTATCAATAGCTGTCTCAGGTAAAACTTTATTATTTTTAGATTATGACTGTTCAGATAAAAGACTCTATAAAACCACATGAAGGTGAGGAGACGCGTTACGCTATTAATCGCTTCTCAGAGAATCGTCCTTTTAGGTTTTCGGATTATTTCGAAAGACCGTTCATTTTTTTTACGGCATGTTGGCGTGGACATGTCGCACATTACAAGATCATTAACAATGAGTTGATTTTAGATAGATTAAGGATTTTCAAAGAAATAGAAAAAGCACCAATGATTAATGGTGTTCAACCTGAGTATATTGAATTTTCTGAATCAAAGATTCCTGTATATAAGAATATTGGGATGAAAATGAACTACACGGGTAGGATTATGGTTAAAAGTGGTCACTTAAATCTTGGATTACGCCCTATTTTTCAGGATGTTCAAATTGAAAAGATCATTGAGTATAAATTTGCCTCTGGTCAATTAGAACAAGAGGAAGATTTGAGTTGGTTAACTGAAAAATTCAGACAAGAAATGGTTGAATATGCCCTTGAGCATTGTGATACGCAAGAGATGAAGAATAAACTTTTAGGTCATGCGGTTCGAAATGAAAAAAATCTTTCAGTTGTACAGGAAATCATGAGAAGGGCAAAAGGATTAATTATAAAAGGAAGATTATTCGAACTTACAAAAGATTTCAAGTACCCTTTGTTTGAAGGATTTAAATTAAAAAATCGCGAATTTCATAAAGAGTTCAACAAAAGACTTTACCATAATTATGGACTCACAGGTTTCGACTGGTAATAAAAGCAAAAATCTTTTTTGACCTTAAACCCCTCTTTGTTTGTTGATTTCGTCTTGAAGCTGGCGTCTAAGTTTTTGCTCTCTTTCTAAGGACTTTTTCTTGTGAATGGCAAACTCTTCTTCTAACTCTTGCAATTCTGTTTTTGATTTAACAGTAATAACATTACTGTTTTTGAATTGATAAATGAAGTATAGTAAGAATACGATAAGTAAACCAATCAATGACCAAACGATCAAATTGTAGGTAGATTTTGAAAACTCGATTCCTAAGAATTGGATGCTATCCTTTTGGGCTACCATTTGTCTGTAATCTCCTTCAACAATAGCGGCCACCTCCTTGATTTGTTGAATGCTGTCCTTCTGAACACCGATCAATTGATCTTTGGATTGAATCTCTGATTTTAAACTCTTCAATGAATCCGAAACGTCCTTCTTTAGTTGCTGAAAACGAGTCTTTCCAATGACCTTATACTCTTGATAGGAGCTAGAGGTTCTATAAATACGATCGAACTTTTCAGGAATCGATAAGGTATCCGTTGATTGTTGTGCAAATAGGTTTGCACTAAAAAGAAAGACGAGTAGTAGGGGAGCAAGGGTTCTCATGATGTGTGTTCTTAGATGATGGAAATTTAATAAAAAAACCCAAACGCTAGGTTTGGGTTCTTTATTATATAAGCAAGAATGATTAATTTATTTAACTTTCTCTACGATTGCCTTAAAAGCTTCTGGGTTGTTCATCGCTAAATCAGCTAAAACCTTACGGT
>CAZTFN010000039.1:0-8227 GCA_964612905.1 uncultured Flavobacterium sp.
CCATATTGGGAATGGCAATTCTGTCGTTAGTATTTACCTCTGTTATCGTATTGGCCTATGCCAGTGCTTTGTCACAGCTTTTTAAGCAGCGCCAGATTTCTCAGATCAAGTCAGATTTCATCAATAATATGACTCATGAGTTCAAAACGCCCATTGCGACGATCAATTTGGCATTGGATTCCATTAAGAATCCGAAGATTCTGAAAGATGAAGAAAAAGTACTGAGATATATCAAAATGATTCGTGATGAAAACAAACGTATGCACGGTCAGGTTGAAAACGTATTGAGAATTTCAAGGCTAGAAAAGAATCAAATTGAGATCAATAAAGATGCAATCGATTTGCATGATGTGATCGAAGATGCGATCTCACATGTAAGCCTATTGACTTTAGACAAAAAAGGAACAATTACCACGCATTTTAGTGCTATTCAATCTGAGGCACTGGCAAATCAGTTCCATATGACGAACGTATTGGTGAATATGTTGGAGAATGCCTTAAAGTATTCAACAGATGCACCAAAAATTGACATATATACAGAGAGCACCAATAAAAATTTAGTCATCAAAATTAAAGATGAAGGAATTGGAATGAGTAAGCAAGCTCTGAAGCATGTTTTCGACAAATTCTACAGAGAACAAAAAGGAAATATTCACGACGTGAAAGGACACGGTTTAGGTCTCGCTTATGTAAAAGAGATCATCGATAACCATCACGGAACGGTTTTTGTGGAAAGCGAGAAAGGAAAAGGAAGCACATTTACAGTAAAATTACCTTTAATATAAACTAAAACAACATGGGAAGTAAAAAGATTTTATTAGTAGAAGACGATCCAAATTTTGGAACCGTCCTAAAAGATTACTTGGCATTAAACGATTACAACGTAACGCATGCCAAAGATGGAATAGAAGGATTGATCATGTTTAAGAACAATGATTTTGACCTTTGTATTCTAGATGTAATGATGCCTAGAAAAGATGGTTTCTCTTTGGCTCAGGACATCAGATCAACCAACAAAGAAGTGCCTATTATCTTCTTAACGGCAAAGACGATGAAAGAAGATGTATTGAAAGGATACCAAGTTGGTGCAGATGATTATTTAAACAAGCCTTTTGATTCTGAGGTTTTATTGTTCAAAATCAAAGCGATCTTACAAAGAAAAGAATCAGAAACAACCACCGAAAACGAACAATTCGAATTCAACATTGGAAAGTTCTTCTTCAATTCTAAATTACGTCACTTATCCGTAGGAGATAATGAACCTCAAAAGTTATCGCCAAAAGAAAGTAAGTTATTAAGAATGCTTGCCATTCATAAAAACGATTTAATGCCAAGAGAATTGGCATTGACAAAAATTTGGAGAGATGACAACTATTTTACTTCAAGAAGTATGGATGTTTACATCGCCAAGTTGCGTAAATATCTGAAGGCAGATGACGATGTTGAGATCTTAAACATTCATGGAGAAGGATTTAGACTTGTAGACAAGGTTTAATTTAAAAATACTTCCCAAAATATAAAAGCCTAGGTTGATTTTCAGCCTAGGCTTTTATACCTTTATGTTATGGCTTTATTTGTGAAAATATACGATGAAAATCCGAATCCAAAAGAGATTCAAAAAGTAGTGGACATCTTACGAAATGGGGGATTGGTCATCTATCCTACCGATACAGTTTACGGATTGGGATGTGATATTACTAATACGAAAGCCATGGAGAAAGTGGCGCAGATTAAAGGCATAAAACTAGCTAAGGCTAACTTTTCTTTTGTGTGCAATGATTTGAGTCACCTTTCCGATTATACCAAACAAATTGATACACCCACGTATAAGATTTTAAAACGAGCCTTACCAGGTCCTTACACTTTTGTGCTTCCAGGAAGTACTTCGCTGCCCAAAGCGTTTAAAAAGAAGAAGACTGTGGGAATTCGTGTGCCAGATAATAATATTGCAAGAACCATTGTTGCCGAATTAGGAAATCCTATTGTATCGACTTCCATTCATGACGACGATGATGTCTTGGAATACACTACAGATCCCGAACTGATTTTTGAGAAATGGCAAAACCTAGTCGATGTTGTGATTGATGGCGGTTATGGAGACAATCATGCCTCTACTGTGATTGATTTGACTGGATACGAGCCAGAAGTTTTGAGAGAAGGGAAGGGGAGTTTAGATGTTCTTTAGTACTTCGCTCAACGAGCTTCGTACTACGAGAAGTGCGAGAGCTCCAAAGTCAAAATGGCTACTTTCACCCAACACCAGAGAGAAATGCCTAGGATCCACTTAGAAACTCATATTGAATCGGATAACATCCAAGTTGTGTTTGACTTATGTAGAAGCATCGATTTGCATTTAGATTCGATGGAGCATACCGATGAAAGAGCCATTGCAGGGACAACTTCGGGTTTGATCGGATTGGGAGAAACGGTTACTTGGAGAGCCAAGCATTTTGGAATCTATCAAACGCTCACTTCCATCATCACTGACTATGAGCCGCATACTTTTTTCGCTGACGAACAGAAGAAAGGAGCTTTTCAAAGCTTTCGGCACGAGCATCATATTTCAAAAAAGGGTGCACAAATCATCTTAATAGATATCTTCGATTATACATCACCATTGGGTTGGTTGGGAAAACTTGCTGATACACTATTTCTAGAAAAGTATATGACCAATTTGTTGGAACAAAGAAATAGAGTGATTAAAAAATACGCTGAGACAGACTTGTGGAAAAGAGTTTTACCCTCTGAAAATTAAAGGCTACTTCAACTTGCCAAAGATTCTTCTTCCTAGAACAAAGTATTGCCATACCACACTGGTGTGTAAGTTGTAATCGTATTTCTTTTGAAGTTTACGACGTTTCTTCAGGAATTTGAAGAAGTTTTTATACAAGCTTAAATGGGCTTTTAGAATCGCAAGTGTATGAATAGGTCGCAATTCTAGCATGAACTTAAGCCCTGCAATTCCATCTAAGATCAGTCGAGAGAATACTACAAACAAGAACCACTGTTTCGGAACGTTTTTAATGACGTTTAGCAAGCTATTTCTAAAGTTCAAGAAAGTCTTCGTAGGATTGCTTTCTTGTAACGTTGCACCACCCACATGATATACAGTAGAAGTTCCTACATATTTCACTTGGTATCCTTCATTTTGAACTCTCCAGCAAAGATCCACTTCTTCCTGATGTGCAAAGTAGTCTTCATCAAAGCCACCTAATTTATGATATACTTCAGGTCTAATAAAGAAACAAGCTCCCGAAGCCCAGAAAATTTCAGAAACATCATCAAACTGACCTTCATCAGTTTCTAGGTAATTGAATACGCGTCCACGACAATAAGGATATCCATATAAATCGATAAATCCGCCACCTGCACCGGCATATTCAAATTTTGTTTTGTTCTTATAATCCAACAATTTAGGTTGAATGATGGCTGTATTCGCTTCCCTTTTGAACACCTCTAAAACAGGAGTTAACCAACCTTGAGTCACTTCAACGTCAGAATTGATCAAGCAATAAACATCAGCTTCAACAGATTGTAAAGCGTCATTATATCCTTTCGCATAACCTCCGTTTGAAGAGTTTTCAATGATTTGAATAGAAGGGAAATGCTCTTTCACAAAAGCAACCGAATCATCAGAACTTGCATTGTCTGCTACATAAATATCAGCCAAGTCAGAACTGAACTTGATAATTGAAGGTAAAAACTGCTCTAGCAATTTTTTTCCGTTCCAATTTAATATAACAATAGCTACTTTCACAATGGCATTCAATCGCTAGTTGAGCGATTAGCGAATGCAAACTTAGTGTTTCTAGTGGAATCGTAAATGCAAAGATTTACTAAAATTCACATATCCAAAAAGAACCCTTGAGGTCTATTTGCTAAAATTAGGAAGTTCTTGCAAAAACAGATAGGTCTGTTGTTCATGATCCATTACGCAATTGTAATGATGCAAACCATTGGTCACCATCAAGAACATCGCATTCAACTCTAGATTGTAGCGTGCAATTTGATCAAAGGTCCCTTGGGAAATTGAAACTTCAGGAGCTTTGCATTCCACCACAATTGAAGGTTTTCCCTCTCGATTGTAGATCACAATATCTGTTCTTCTCGTGAGTGAATTGATCTTAACTTGTTTCTCCACAGCCATTAATGAAACGGGATATTTCTTTTCAAAATGCAGAAAGTGAATGCAGTGTTGTCGAACCCATTCTTCCGGAGTTAAGACCACATATTTTTTTCGAACGATATCAAAAATAAGTCTCTTATTTTCGCTAGCTTTGAGTCGGAATGAGTAGGATGGAAAGTTTAGTTTTTGCATCGCTCAAAAGTAGTTATTTCTAAGATTCTTTAGTCAATTCATGAACGAAATCAATCAGATCGTTTCTGATATCAAAGGTGGAAACCTTCACCCTGTCTATTTTTTAATGGGTGAAGAACCTTATTATATTGATAAGATATCAGATTACATTGAAGAGAATGTTTTGGACGAATCCGAAAAAGGATTTAATCAAGTGGTGATGTACGGTCGTGATGTTTCTATAGAAGAAATAGTTGCTTCAGCCAAACGTTTTCCCATGATGGCAGAACGACAAGTATTAATTGTCAAAGAAGCTCAAGATTTGAGTCGCACAATTGAAAAGCTCACTTCTTATGTAGAGAACCCGCAGCCTTCTACGGTTTTGGTCCTGAACTACAAATACAAAAAATTAGATAGAAGAAAGAAACTCTACAAAGCTGTTGCAAAGAATGGACTGATCTACGAAAGCAAACCTTTGTATGAAAACCAAGTGGCGGATTGGATACGAAGAGTGTTGAGCGGTAAGAAATACCAAGTAGAGCCCAAAGCAGCACAGATGTTGGTGGAGTTCTTAGGGACCAACTTGAGTAAGATTAGCAATGAGTTGGATAAGTTAACTACTATCTTACCTAAAGGAACTATCATTACTCCAGAACATGTAGAAGAGAACATTGGAATTTCAAAAGATTTCAACAATTTCGAATTGAGAAAAGCCATCGGCGATAGAGATATTTTAAAAGCCAATCGGATTATCAATTACTTCGCACAAAACCCAAAGAACAATCCATTGGTCATGACCATTTCCTTGCTCAATAGTTTCTTTACGCAGTTGTTGATTTATCACGGATTGCAAAACAAATCGCGGGAGAATGTAGCCAAAGCTTTGGGAGTTCGTCCTTATTTTGTGCCCGATTACATTTCTGCCGCACGAAATTATCCCATGCGTAAAGTTGCTCAGATCATTGCTATGTTAAGAGATGCAGATGTGAAAAGCAAAGGAGTAGGAGCAAGCAATCAATCACAGGGAGATATTTTAAAGGAGCTATTGTTTAAAATGATGCATTAAGTATCATTTTAAGAATGCTTTAATTGCTCCTGTTTTAGCATCAACAAACCAAGCAAGAAATACAATGACTCCTATCAGTATAAAAGCAGATATGAGTCTGTTTTTGATTCGTTGTTTTCTGAAGTCAGCCCGAATGTTTTCTTTTATCTTTTCCATTTCGAGTTTTGAAACTTCTGGAAAATCAAACTCATTGGTATGTCCCTGATTTGAAAGAAAATCTTCCTTTTTCTTTTGTAATTCATACCGTAATTGAGCCTTCCGATATTTTTCGGCATTTTGTCGCTTTATCAGCATCGTTAAAGAACCCCATCCATCCATAATTTTTTCTTTATTAGTCATCAAAAATTCAAAAATGTTACAAGTATTAGGATGGATATTGACGGTCTTAATAGATGTTTTTTTCAAAACATGAAGTTCATTTTCAGTGAAATAAGTATATTTATGACACTAATTTTAAACGAAAGCTTATATAAACTTACGACACCCTTAACCCCTAACCCTTATGAAGCCCCTTAAAAAAACCTGGATTGGAAAGTCTAGAAAGCGACTGTCCTTTTACCTATTTCTTTTCCTCTGTTTTACCTGTGTATCTCTACTGGTAGTGCATGGCATATATAACGAAAGTGAAAAATCAAAGACCAATAATTCAATAATTGAAACCGATGAAATCACTTTAGAGGAACCCAAACCCGTTATTCAGATCATTCCCAACGAAAAGACTGAGTTTTTCTCCAAAGAAGGAGGAAAACCACTGTTGTATTATGCTATTGTAAACGATTCTGTAAAGTTTTTCAAGACGCAAGGCGTTGAACCCGCAACAGGCCAGAAATTACTTCCTGTAACTCAAGAAATCATAGAAATCTACCAAGAAAGTGTTGCTCCTAAAAAAGAACTAGCTATGGCAGATACTCGAAGTTATCGAGTGAATGAAATAAAGATCATCAAGAAGAAAGAAAAGCCTAAGGAGAAGAAACCTAAAAGAGCGAGTATTTGGAATACCGAATTGATTAATTCTGCAGAAGAAGATGAGATTAGTCTATTTGTGTTCAATCAAAAAGATGAACTGGACCAGAACTTTATCAGTAAGTTGCGTTCCGAATTTTTGAAGAAAGACTACTTTGTGACTGATGAAGTGATCTTTTCTGATATGATGAATAAAGAGATTGCTGAAAACCTAAAGTCTGCAAACACTAAATATTTTGATTACAATCTGAAAAAGTATACCGACTATGTATGCATTGCCACAGTTTCTTATTCATACGCAGAAAATGAGTATAGAAATGATTTTTTAGACTGCACTGCTGACATTGTTTATTTTATTTATGATGCGGCTACAGGACAACAAATGTTCTCAGAAGAAGACAAACTTGTGGGTTCTGGCCAAACCAAGAATACGGCCAGAAAAGAAGCAATTCAAAAATTTATTTTGTAATAAAAAACGAGCCGCAAGGCTCGTTTTTTATGGTTTTATGTAAGAGTAATTTATTCTTCTTTGGCTTCAACTTCAGCTTTGTCAACCACCAATCTATTTTCTCTATTGGCAATTTCCCACGCAGTGTGAAATACCAAACGCGCTCTTTTTTCTAACATTTCATAGTTTATTTTATCCGGAGTATCTCCAATTCCATGGTAATCGGAGTGTGTACCATTAAAGTAAAAAATGATAGGAATATTGTTCTTGGCAAAGTTGTAATGATCAGAACGATAGTAAAAACGGTTCGGATCATTTTCATCATTGTATTTGTAGTCCAATTCAATATTGGTATACTTCTTATTGATAGCTTCAGAAAGCTCATGAAGTTCAGTACTCAGTTTGTCAGATCCGATTAAGTACACATAGTTTGGATTCCCTTTGTGTCTAGGGTCAACACGACCGATCATATCAATATTCAAATTACTCACTGTATTTGCTAATGGAAATACAGGTTGCTCATCGGCATAATATTTCGACCCTAACAATCCTTTCTCTTCACCAGTTACGTGTAAGAATAGGATAGAACGTTTGGGACCGTTTCCATCATCTGTTGCTTTCTTAAATGCTTGGGCAATCTCTAAAACGGCTACAGTACCTGATCCATCATCATCGGCACCATTGTACACTTCTCCATTACTATTCACACCTACATGATCTAAATGTGCAGAAATAACAATAATTTCGTCAGGCTTTTCAGTTCCTTTAATAAAGGCCAAGACATTTTCAGAAGCCTTGAAGGTACGTCCTCTCGAATACCTTTTTAAGAAATCAGCTGGAACTTCTTGAAAGTAATTGTCACCACCAAAAGGAGACGCAATTCCCGATGAAATGTAAAAGTTCTTTAAATATTCAGCAGCTTTTTTCTGCCCAGGATCTCCCGTGTTTCTTCCTTCATATTCATCCGAAGCATATTCGAATAAATGACTACCTAAATCTTTACCTGTAATCGTATTTGCATATTTCTGAGATAAGTCGGTTTGACCTGTAGCAGAAAAAATGAATCCAAATACTGAAATAAAAAAGATGAGTTTTTTCATTGATTAAAATTAATTTTGATTTGTGCTGAATAATTCAGACTTCTGTTTATTGAATCGTACTTTGGAATGTTTGCTTATTTCTTGTGAATCACAAATTGTTCCAAAGCGGGATCAAAGTTAAGGATTTCTGTAGGAAATAGTTGGTCAAATGCTTCCCTTTCAATGAGTTCTTGTAGGGTGCCACTAGTCACTTCTTTTTCAGTCATTAAGATAATTTGGTGGCCTAATTGAATCGCAAGATTTACTTGATGTGAAGAGATGATGATAGTCTTTTGAGTTTCTTCTACCAATCTCTTTAATAGCTGAAAAATCTTGATGGTGTGATGCATGTCTAGATGGGCAGTAGGGTCATC
>CAZTFN010000039.1:8248-20696 GCA_964612905.1 uncultured Flavobacterium sp.
AATAATGTCTGTGTCCTGAGCCAAAGCTCTGGCAATCATAACACGTTGTAATTGTCCATCACTCAGTTCATAAAAATGTTTGTTAGCGAATTCAAGTGCTTCAGTTTGCTCTAAAGCTTGTACCACTTTTTGATGATCGTTTTCAGAGAGAGTTCCTATCCAGTTTGTATAAGGCTGTCGACCGAGTGCTACCAATTCAAAAACGGTTAACTGACTTTCAGGCAATCGTTCAGTCAAGACCACACTCATTTTGTTTGAAAGTTCTACTAAGTCATAAGAATTCAAGTCTTTTTGATTGATAAAGATGGATCCATCCAACGGTTGTTGAACTTTGGTAATGGTTCTTAATAGTGTCGATTTCCCGATTCCATTTCTTCCTAAAACCACTACCAATTGACCCTTATGGATTTGCAAGTTGATCTCGGATTGAATTTCGTGGGTACTTTTTTTATCACGATATCCAACAGACAGGTTTTGAGTTTCTAGAATGGGTTGTTTCATAAATTCAATTACGATTTTCGAATGTAATAAATATTCATGCAAATCTTACACCTTATCTGGGTGAGCCATCCCAATTCACAGGTATGGCTTCTATTTCTATGTTACAAAAAGGAGTCATTATGTTAGCATACAAGAAGAAAAATAAATCGCCGCCACTTGTGTATTCAAACGATTTGTTTTCTTGAGTTAACATTTGGCTTAGCTCTTCATAACTATAAGGCAAATAACCTGTAATACCTGTGTTTTCACAATCTCCGAAGTAAGAGAACCATGCAGTTGGGAGGCATTGACGTAACCTATCTTTATCATATACGTTTGTGATTGTTGCACTATAATTCTCATCAATATTAAAAGCAGGGAATTCCTTATGTATCTGACTTAACATATGTTCATGAAAGAGTGCATCTTCATGTTCATGATGATTTAAAGAAGAATATGCATGGTCATATTTCAATTTATTTTCACGATAGGAAAATTCTCCAAAAGGGTCCATGATATTGAAATAAAGCAGATTTATCAAACCAAAGTAATCCATGGAGGAGAATTCAAAACTTTGACCAATTTTGATCTTTTTTACATCTGGAATGTTCCAATAATAAATCTTTATTCCTTCTAGGTATTTGCAAGCTTTCGCTTCGTCTGAGATGTTATGTAGGGTTACATCATAATGATGATCAAAACGACCTATTTCATACTTAGAACGAACGATATTCAATTTATACTCTGTCAATAAGAAGTCTCTAGCAGCAGATCCATAAGACTGAGCAGATCCATATTGGATGAGGTCACCATGTCTTTTACTAATGAAACCAGGTCCTAAACCCACGAACAGGTGTTCAAATTGTTTGGTTTCAAAGTACTTCTTAGAATTGATATGAAACTCAAAAAAATCTGGAAATTCTTGGATGAAAGTTGGCTCAGTACTCCATTGATCATCAAACTCTTCAAGAACATAATTCTTAATCATTTCATGCGCTTCTTTAATCTCCATAAATCAATTTTATCGCGATAAACTCGTAATATATTCGTAATCTTTACCTAATACCAATCAAACATATACTTTTTTCTTTCTCACTAATAACCAAATCACTACAGGTGCACCGAATAAGGAAGTTACAGCATTGATTGGCAAAGTATATTCACTCATAGGAAGTTGAGCGATCATGTCGCATATTAATAGAATAATAGCACCCAACAGTCCAACTGCGGGCAGCAGGATGCGATGGTTAGAAGTTTTAAATATCAACTTGGTAATATGAGGGACTGCAAGCCCAATGAAAGCAATGGGGCCAGCAAAGGCAGTGATAACACCCGTTAGCACGCTGGTGATAAATAAAATGATATTTCTGCTTTGTTGAATATTTATTCCCATACTTTTTGCATAATTCTCCCCCAAAAGCAAGGCATTGAGAGGTTTGATCACAGCAATTAATAAGACAATTGCTCTGATAAAAACCATCCAAAAAATGAGAATTTGTGTCCAGCTAAGGTTTCCGAGACTTCCAAAACTCCAAAAGATATATTGTTGAATTTGTTGAGCATCACTAAAAAAGGTCAATACACTAATAATAGCTGAAGTCACTGTTCCAAACATCAATCCAATGATGAGAATGGACATGGTATTTCTAACAGTTCTAGCAGCTAACAAAACGGCAATCAATACCAAAGTTGCTCCAGCAATTGAGGCCAATGCAATGGCCGCATTATTCAAAGCTAGACTAGCCAGAATTCCTCCAAAGATGCTTGATCCTAAAATCAACAATGCTACACCCAAGCTTGCTCCAGAAGAGATTCCTAGAACAAATGGGCCAGCCAAGGGATTTCGAAATAAGGTTTGCATTAACAAACCACTGATGGCAAGGCCAGAACCCACCATAATAGCTGTAATCGCTTTGGGTAACCTAAATTTCAAAACAATCAGTTCCCAACTACTTTTGGAACCTTCACCTCCAAATAGAATTTCCAGTATTTCAGAAAATGGAATGGAAACAGACCCCATACTGATACTCACCAGTAATAGCACCAGTACCAACATGGACATCCCTACAAATTGTTTGGTATATGTTTTCTGTTTCAATAGAAGTTATGATGAACGGTGGTAAAGGTAATTAAACTTTAGGATTCGTGTCCATTTTTCGAATTCTTCAAGAAGTCACGCAACCCTTTTATAAGAAAATAGACTTTTCAATAAATGGCAATATTATGAATCGATCCAATCTTATCACCTTCATCTTTATTGGAGTTATATCTCTTTCATTTTCTTGTTCCGATGAATTCCCAGCTTTAGACGTCCCAGAACAAGAATTTCAAATCAATGATGGAGATTTTGAAGTCCTCTTTGAGAATCAACCAGAATATGGCATCAATATTATGATTATGGGTGAAGGGTTTACGCGAGAAGATATTGAAAGCGGATTGTATAAGGAATCATTATCTAGTGATATTGAGAGGCTTTTTACAGTATACCCATTATCTGATTACAAACAACATTTTAATGTGTATCTGATCTATGCTATTTCCAAAGATGAAGGATTTTCTATCTGTGAGGTTGATGACAAGAATACTGCTTTATCAGTTTCATTTGATCCAACCAAAAGTCCTCCAGCGCCTAGATTTCGATGGTCTACATGGAAAGTTAGAAGGTATGCAAAGGGTGGCGCACTAAAGTCAAAATACAACCATGTTTCTTTTGTTTCCATAAAAAACCCAAATGAATTGCCAATGGGTGGTGTTGCCACGCTCAATAGGGGCTTTGAAGGTCAGGCTTTGTATCAATCAGGAGCAGTTGGTACCATGGCACATGAATTTGGACATGCATTTGCATCTCTAGGAGATGAATATCGGGTAGAAGATCAAGAACAGTTTACAGATTCTATTGTGGAGCGTTACAAGCTTCGCACCGCTTTATTTCCGAATATTGACACCGTACCAGAATATGAATCGGTAAAATGGAGTAAGTATCGATTCATTCCTGGTTACGAGGAAGTGGGAACTTTTAAAGGAGCCCATTATGTAGATGGTAAAATGTGGCGACCAGAAGAGAATAGCATCATGGACCGAGGAGGAAGATTCAATGCACCAAGTCGAGAAGCCATTGTATTCAGAATTGCGCAGTTGGCGAAATTTTACTTCGATTTTGATGCTTATATTGAACGAGATCGACAAGAAAAAGATCGAGTGAACCGAGCAGTCTTTATGGGACCTAGATTCCCGTGCGAAGGATTTTTCACAGAATCAGAGGTTTCGCAAGAAGTCGACTAACTTTTGTACTGCTCTTTTTCGATGACTAATCTCATTTTTCTCATCCAAACTCATTTCTGCAAAAGAAGTTTCGTATCCTTTAGGTTGAAAAATTGGATCGTAACCAAAACCCTGATTCCCTCTTTTTTCAGATAAAATGGTTCCTTCACAAATTCCTTCAAAATCATAACTTTTCCCGCCCAGATTCAACGTAATAATGGTTCTAAACTGAGCAGAACGATCTTCTTTGTTCGAGAGATTGGATAGTAGTTTATTCATGTTATTATCGGCATTTCGAGGTGCTCCAGCATATCTTGCCGAATATACGCCAGGTTCACCATTCAAACTCGGAACTTCTAAGCCTGTATCATCAGCAAAGCAATCATAGCCGTAATTTTTGGTAATGTGATTCGCTTTGATTCGAGCATTACCTTCTAAGGTGTTTGCAGTTTCTGGAATATCTTCAAAACAGCCAATGTCTTTGAGTGATAACAATTCAATCTCATCAGAGAGCATTTCTTGAACTTCTTTCAGTTTGTTGAGGTTATTGGTGGCAAAAACTAGTTTCATGAATACGAAATAAGTACAAAAGTAGTTAAATTCGAGTGATTGTATTCATAGAAAAGCAGTACATTGCAGCCGAATATAAAATCGTTGAATCCCTTGTCATTGCTACATTGTCGTATAAATGTCGGGTCAAATTCAATCAAAATAATTTGCCAAATTAATCTCTCAAACTAACATTGTATGAAAAACGAAAATTTATATACGATGGAACAGCCAGAATTAGGAAAGAAGATCCAAGAACTAAGAAAGTTAAAGGGATTAACACAAGAAGAACTTGTGGAAAAGTGCAATATTAATGTGAGAACTATTCAGCGGATTGAAGCTGGAGAAGTGTCTCCAAGGTCGTTTACAATCAAGACTATTTTAGAGGTCTTGGGTGTAGATTCAGATAGTTTTTTTCGAAAGTCATTACAAGGGGATACAGAGTCGGAATTTACACTAGAAGATAGCAATAAGCTAAAAGTCAGCTGGATTGGAGGAATTTTCTTTGTTGTCTTTTCAGCCTTGTCGATGTTCGTTGAATTGACAACGCTTTACGATTATGATTTTTCTTATGATGAAATGTTAGTCCGAACCATTTTAGGAGGTGTAACATTGACAGCACTCATCTTCTTTTTACGTGGTTATAAGACACTAGGTGCCCGACTGGGTAATACAACCTTGGTGTATGCCTCATACATTTATTTCGTCGTTGAGGCCATTTCCATAGGGATTCTCCTGATGCTTACAATTTACGATGTTGATAGCACCACAACTCAATTAACTAGTGGAGTAGCACTCGGCATGTTACTCGGAGTTGCAGAGCTTATTTTAGGGATTGGTATTATGAAGTTAAAAGATGAATTTGGGTCTTTTGCTCAGGCTTTAGGAATTGTGAAGATTGTTTTCGGAGCCATGCTTATTACGGTAATACTGTCCGTATTTGCTGTTTTTATTGCAATTCCGTTACTAATTACAGAGGTGGTGTTTTTATATCAAGTTGCCCAGAAAATTAAAGAGTAATTACTCGTGGTGATAAGGCTCATTGCGTAGAATTGTAAATCCACGATAGATTTGCTCCACTACAAACAAACGAATCATTTGATGGGAAAAGGTCATTTTAGAAAGTGATACTTTTCCCATTGCTTTTTGATAGACATCCCTCGAAAACCCATAAGGACCTCCAATCACAAAGACCAATTGCTTAATTCCAGAGTTCATCTTCTTTTGCAAGTAATTGGCAAACTCTAAAGAACGAAACTCTTTTCCTTTTTCATCCAGTAAGATCAATTGATCAAACGTAGAAATCTTACTCAAGATCAATTCGCCTTCCTTTTGTTTTTGTTGATCTTGACTTAAGTTTTTACTTTTCTTAAGATCAGGAATGATCTCTAGATCAAAAGGAACGTAATGTTGAAGTCTTTTCTGATAAACAGAGATGAGTTCATTTAAATTTCTATCATCCGTTTTACCAATGGCGAGCAGTTTAATTTTCATGATCCAAAATTACGAATTCATAATGATCAATTAATATTCAATTCATAATTAAGAACGAAACATTCGTAATTGATTCCTTATTTTAGCGCAACAAATTTCTAACCACATGATCACCCCAGAACAGTTTGAAAAAGAATTAGAACTCATCATTAGCAATGCAGTGCGTGAAGATATTGGAGAAGGCGACCATACATCTCAATCTTGTATTCCTCAAGAAGCACAGGGAAAAGCTAAACTATTAGTAAAGGACACTGGAATTATTGCAGGTGTTGAATTTGCAAAGAAGGTTTTTCACTATGTTGATGCAGATTTAGAAGTTCAAACTTTGATCAATGACGGTTCACCTGTAAAACATGGCGATGTAGTTTTTTATGTTTCAGGAAGATCTCAGTCCATCTTGAAGGCAGAAAGAATTGTTTTGAATGCCATGCAACGTATGAGTGCTATTGCTACGAAAACATGGTTTTTTGTCGATTTACTGAAAGGCACAAAAACGAAAGTGTTAGACACACGTAAAACGACTCCAGGAATTCGTGCTTTGGAGAAATGGGCAGTCCGAATTGGAGGTGGCGTAAATCATCGTTTTGCTTTGTACGATATGATGATGATCAAAGACAATCACATCGATTTTGCGGGTGGAATCACACAGGCCATTACCAAAGCTACCGATTACCTCAAAGCGAACGATCTCGATATTAAAATTATTGTGGAAGCAAGAAGCTTGAATGAGATTGAAGAGATTCTAAAAAATGAAGGCGTACACCGAATCTTGATTGATAATTTCGATTTCGAAGAAACGAAGGCGGCAGTCCGACTCATTAATGGAAGATGTTATACCGAATCATCTGGTGGAATCAATGAAGATACCATTCGTAAATACGCAGAGTGTGGAGTAGATTATATTTCTTCTGGCGCATTGACGCATTCTGTGTATAATATGGATCTCAGCTTAAAGGCTGTTTGAGGTGCAAAGTGTCAAAGGTACAGAGGTGCAAAGGTGCAGAGGTACAAAGGTTTAGAGTTTCAGGGTCTTTCCAGTAGGTATTAGATTATTTAATCCTAGGAGGGTAACCTTTAACAAAAACCTGAACGGTTTATTAAAGTGCTCACCTTTGAATAAGAAAAATAAAACAAAAACTTTCAGAGAACTCTTTGTATGGAAAAAGTCCATGAAGTTGGTCACTGAAGTTTACAAAGCCACTAAAGATTTTCCAGATTCTGAGAAGTTTGGTCTAACCTCACAAATAAGAAGGTCAGCTGTTTCAGTTCCTAGTAATATTTCAGAAGGATATGGACGAGGAAGCTTGAAGGAATACATTCGTTTTTTAAAAATTTCAATCTCATCATTGTTTGAACTACAGACCCAGTTAGAAATTTCATTCAACTTAGGTTTTATAGAAAAGAAAAAATTCACAATCCTATTTGATCATTCAAGAGAAATAGAAAGAATGCTATCAAGCTTAATAAGAAGTTTAAAATTGTCAAGGTAAAAATTCCATTGAATAAACCCTTTGTACCTCTGCACCTTTGTACCTAATAGTCATTTAATTCATTAGGAAGAAGTATTAACTTTATATTTGCTCATATATAGATAGAAACCAGCAATGAACTATTATTTTGATAGTGCAGATTACAACCGAATAGACTTCACTCAAACCAAGATTAAAAAGGGAGAGTATGATAACTGTACGTTTACTGAATGTAACTTTTCCGATGTTCATGCTTCTAATATTCAGTTTGTAGAGTGTGAGTTTATCGATTGTAATTTCAGTAACACCATTGTGAAAGACACTGCCTTTAAAGATGTAGTGTTTACCAATTCTAAATTGATGGGTGTTAAATTTTTTGAAGTAGACCCCTTTCTTCTGAAGATGAAATTTGTGAATTGTCAGTTGAGCTTTTCATCCTTTCGTGAATTGAAACTTTCTAATACACACTTTAAAAACTGTCAATTAGAAGAAGTGGAGTTTGCATTAACAGACTTAACAGGAAGTATTTTTGAAGAGTGTAACCTAAAGAATGCTATTTTTGAAGAAACGAATTTGGAGAAAGTCGATTTTAGAACGGCAGATTCTTTTCGAATTGACCCGGATCAAAATCGATTGAAAGGAGCCAAGTTTACCAAAGACAACTGTAGCGGATTGCTAGATAAATACAAAATCATCATTGAGTAAAAACGTTGAAGAACAATTAGAAAAGATTCCTGTAATCAACCTTTTGGTTCGATTCATGAAACGAATCAAGATTCCTGGACTAGAGGGATTATCGCTCTATGATATCATCGAAATGTACATCATAGGAATTGTTGAAGGTGCTTTGACTACTCGTGCCAGTGGAATTGCCTATAGCTTTTTTATGGCCATTTTTCCTTTCATGCTGTTTGTGCTTACTTTAATTCCATACATTCCCATTGAAGGTTTTCAAGACAGTTTGATTCAACTGATCTCAGAGATTTTACCACCCAAAACCTTTGATGCTGTGGATAGCGTCATCTTAGATATTATCAATAACAAACAATCAGGACTCTTATCCTTTGGTTTCTTGGTGGCCATTTTCTTAATGACGAATGGTGTCAATGCCATTTTCGGTGGATTTGAATATTCCTATCACGTCAAGGAAGCTCGCAATTTTTTAAGGGCCTACTTTCTAGCCATGTTGGTTTCTTTGATCATGGCAGTGTTCTTATTGGTTACCGTGGCACTCACAGGTTTTTACCAATTGATGCTCGATGCAATGATTAATAAACAATGGATAGCAGACGAAACTTTCTGGTTACAAGTAGGACGGGGAGCCATCTTCGTGATCATGATTTTTACAATAGTCTCCATTCTCTATCGATATGGAACCAAGAATGTGAAACATACCCGTTTCTTCTCACCAGGATCTGTATTTACTACCTTACTCTCAATTCTTACCTTTTATTTGTTTAGCTATTACGTCACTGAATTCGCTCAATACAATGAATTATATGGGTCTATTGGAACCTTATTAATTCTGATGTTATTTGTTTGGCTGAATGCGATTATTTTGCTCCTTGGTTTCGAATTGAATGCAAGTATTCATGCTTTGGGAGTGAAGAAGAAAAATCAGACAACGTAAATATATTTACTTTCTTTGGTCTCAAAGTCTCAAAGTCTCAAGGTGCAAAGTGTCAAAGTTTTGCAGCACTTCACAGTATATCAGTTAAGACATTATTACATTTAAAAATTGATTTACTCATTATTAGCTTATTAAATTATTGCATGATTAAGTTATTAGGGTATTGAACTATTATTTCAGATATTTGCCGTCTCAATGAGCAATGCTCACTGATAATTGATAACTGATAATTGATAACCGAATCATGAAGCCAAGCATTCCAAAAGGAACAAGAGATTTTTCATCCACAGAAGTGGCCAATCGTACCTATATTATGAATACGATCAAAGCTGCTTTTGAAACCTATGGATTTCAACCCATAGAAACACCTAGCTTTGAGAATTCCTCAACCTTGATGGGAAAATATGGCGAAGAAGGTGATCGTTTGATTTTTAAAATTTTGAATTCAGGGGATTACTTATCAAAAGTGAAGGATGAGCTTTTAGCTTCTAAAGAAAGTAATAAGGTAACTTCTCAGATTTCGGAAAAAGCACTCCGCTACGATTTGACCGTTCCTTTCGCGCGTTACGTAGTACAACATCAAAATGAGATTACTTTTCCATTCAAACGTTATCAGGTACAACCAGTTTGGAGAGCAGATCGTCCACAGAAAGGACGTTTTCGTGAGTTTTATCAGTGTGATGCTGATGTGGTGGGAAGTAAATCCTTATTGCAAGAAGTTGAGTTTGTTCAACTCTACGATGAAGTCTTTACCAATTTAGGATTGAAGGGAACAACCATTAAGATCAACAATAGAAAGGTCTTGTCGGGAATTGCAGAGGTGATTGGAGCGAAAGATAAGTTGATCGACTTTACTGTGGCTTTAGACAAACTAGATAAGATTGGGGAAGAAGGTGTGACCAAAGAAATGTTGTCCAAAGGAATTTCTGAGGAAGCTATTGAAAAGGTGAAACCTTTATTCAGCCTTTCCGGAAGTAATTCGGAGCAACTGAATGTTTTAAAAGAGTTGTTGGCCAATTCAGAAGAAGGAACACAAGGAGTTGAAGAATTGCAATTCGTAATGGATGCCATCAATGAATTGGGACTACAGTCTGCCTCTTTACAATTGGATGTGACCTTGGCTCGCGGATTGAACTATTATACAGGTGCCATCTTTGAAGTATCTGCGCCGAAAGGTGTGAAAATGGGATCCATCGGTGGTGGTGGAAGATATGACGATCTCACAGGGATTTTCGGATTGAAAGATGTAAGCGGTGTAGGAATCTCGTTTGGATTGGATCGTATCTATTTAGTGCTGGAAGAACTCGGATTGTTTGACGCGGTCGAATTGCCAAAACCCAAAGTATTGATCTTAAACTTCAATAAAGAGGACAACTTACAACAGTTGAAAACCTTGACAGCGTTGAGAAAAGCAGGCATCAAATCGGAGATCTATCCAGATACGGCTTCTAGTAACAATCAGCAAAAGAAACAATGGAAATATGTAGACAAAAGAGGCATTCCTTATGTAATTTCTGAGATAAAGAACGACCAACTGACTCTAAAAGATGTATCCAACAGAACAGAGTCTGCAGGAACTATAGAGGAACTAATTGATCAAATAAAATAGTTTTATAATACGTTCTAAACTCCATATTGGATTATGTCGTAAATTTGTAGCCTAAATAAATTCGTGATGATAGATTTAAATATTAAAATGAACGATGATCGTATAGAGGAGATTGGAGACAACCATATTATGACTTCAGCAAAAACTCCATTGCGTGCCGACGCTTTTGATATTTCTGATGAAGATAAAATGGACAGAATTGAAGAAAGTGTGAAAGACATCTTGATCACTTTGGGAATGGATTTGACTGATGATAGCCTTCAAGGAACGCCAAGAAGAGTAGCAAAAGCTTTTGTAAAAGAATTGTTCATGGGATTGAATCCTAAGAACGAACCAAAAGCTGCTACATTCGATAATAATTACAACTACGAAGAGATGTTGGTAGAGAAGAATATCATTGTCTACTCTACTTGTGAGCATCACTTACTACCGATTGTCGGACGTGCACACGTGGCTTATATTTCTAATGGAAAAGTAATCGGATTGTCTAAAATGAATCGTATTGTAGATTATTTCGCAAAGAGACCACAGGTACAAGAGCGCTTAACAATGCAAATCGTACAGTTCATGCAAGAAGCTTTGGGAACCAAAGATGTTGCCTGTGTGATTGATGCAAAACACCTATGTGTGAATTCAAGAGGAATCAAAGATATTGAGAGCAGCACGGTAACAGCAGAGTTTGGTGGAAAGTTCAAAAACAAAGAGACCAAGCAAGAGTTCTTAGATTATCTAAAAATGGGAACTGACTTCCAAGGAGTGTAAAGTAAAAGATACTTATAAAAAAACGTCGCTGATTTTTCAGCGACGTTTTTTTATACCTGCTGATCACGCCAGCCTCTTTTTTCTATGGCTCTTACATTGTTGACTTGATGAATGGATATCAAGTATTTTGATAATACTGTTAGCTCTTCGTCATCATAATTTCCTTCAAACGGTTGAATATAAATAGCGTTCCCAAAGTTGTCTCTGGTTTTCTCAGGAGAATCGTCTACGATTAAGATTTGTTCCAACTGAAACCCTAACTTTTTTACTTTTTTCAATCGCTTCTCATACACATAATTCCCCAACTCATAATCTCTTCTGATGGTGCATTTGCTTTGCGCCCAAACAAATCGAAAATCAATCTCATCGGGTTTTATTAGGTTCACAACATCATTCACATACTGATCACCTGCAGATGACCATACGGCCAAATCAAAATACTGACTCATTTCGAGTAGGAATTGATCCACCATTGGACGTTTGTAGATAAAATATTCTACATATTTAAAGTGAGGCTCTGTGCTTAACTTTTGCTCTGTTGCGTGAATAAGCGTTTCATCCAAATCTAGAATGAGCAGTGTTCTACCATTTCCAGTCACAGCAATATTTTATGAGAAGTGTCTGATTGAAATCACTCTATATCATAGACTTCATATTTGTCCATGAGCTTTTTACGTTCGTGATAATAATCGTTTTCAATTTTCGCTCTTTCCACTGTTACCTTGAAGATGAGGTCTTTGGTTTGTAGATCGTATTTGTTGTTGATCTTTCCAGCTTCTTTCTTATACTTTTCTTGCAATAGCGGATTTTTGGCAGCATTTCCTTCGTACTCTGTCTTCAATTTTGCAATTTCCAGTTTATAGTTCTGAGTAATCACGGCCAGCTCTTTTTCGTAATCAGATTCAACCTTAGCAAGTTTTAGTTGAACTTCATTCTGCAAAGCTTGATGCTCTTCTTGAAATTTGGTGTGATTTTCACTCTGAAATTGAGCCATTGCATTGTGACTCACAAGACCCACAAACAGCATTAATAGTAGTTTTTTCATGACTCTCAATTTTTAATACTACTAAAATAAGGAAAAAATGAAACTTTTTTGCGACACATTTCCATAACTTCCGTTCTAATAATGTAAAGACCAACCAAAGACATATTTTTTGAACGAGAAAGTACTCATACAAAAATGTAAATCAAACG
>CAZTFN010000040.1:0-20617 GCA_964612905.1 uncultured Flavobacterium sp.
GAAACCAATACACAAAACATCTTCCGAAATATTGAAGAAGTGGATCCTGATCTTTTGGTCATCGATTCGATTCAAACATTGCACACCAATTCTATTGATGCTTCGCCAGGAAGTATTTCTCAAATAAGAGAATCCGCAGCTGAACTGATCAAATTTGCCAAAGAAACGGCTACTCCAGTTCTGTTAATTGGACACATCAACAAAGAAGGCCAGATTGCTGGTCCAAAGATTTTAGAACACATGGTAGATGTGGTTTTGCAATTTGAAGGCGACAGAAACCACACGTACCGAATCTTGCGATCACAAAAGAACCGTTTTGGTTCTACAGCAGAATTGGGAATCTATGAAATGTTGTCATCAGGATTGAGAGAAGTTTCCAATCCATCAGAAATTTTGATTTCAGAAAAAGACGCAGATTTGAGTGGTACTGCCATCGCCTCCACATTGGAAGGAATCCGACCTTTGATGATCGAGATTCAAGCTTTGGTCAGTAGTGCGGTGTACGGAACTCCACAAAGAACCACCACTGGATACAACCTAAAACGTCTGCATATGGTGTTGGCGGTTTTAGAAAAACGAGCAGGCTTTAAATTGGGCGCAAAAGATGTCTTTTTAAACATTACTGGAGGAATTTCAGTTGATGACCCTGCAATTGACTTGGCTGTTGTGGCTTCTATTTTGTCCTCAAATCAAGACATTGCCATTTCTCCTGACGTTTGTTTTGCAGGGGAAGTTGGGTTGGCAGGCGAAATTAGACCTGTCTCAAAAATTGACCAACGAATTGCCGAAGCCCAGAAGCTAGGTTACAAAACCTTTGTTGCCTCTAAGTACAACAAGATCAGTGTTAAAAATCCAGAAATCAAATTGATTTTAGTTGGGAAAGTAAATGAAGTATTCGCAACACTATTTGCGTAAAATACTCACTTTTGCCCATAAAAAAACCACGCTATTTGCGTGGTTTCAATATATTCTAAATCAAGAAATACTATTTCTTGTTAACTTCCTTAATGTATTTTTCCAACGCCATGGTCATCGATGGAGTTTCTGGTGTTGGAGCTGTAATGTTACATTTCAATCCAGCATTGGTTGCTGCTCTTACCGTTGAATTTCCAAACACCGCAATGCGCGTATTGTTCTGCTTAAAATCCGGGAAATTCTCAAACAATGAAGCAATTCCCGATGGGCTAAAGAATACCAAAATGTCGTAAAATACGTCTTCTAAATCAGAAAGGTCGCTTACCACTGTTCTGTATAAAATACCTCTAGTCCAGTTTACACCCAAAGCATCCAATTCACTTGGAATCAATGGCTTCAACTTATCAGAAGACGGCAGTAAGAACTTCTCGTCTTTGTGTTTCTTGATCAACTTAGAAAGTTCTGGAAACGTTCTGTTACCAACATAAATCTTACGCTTTCGGTACACTACATATTTCTGTAAGTAATACGCTACGGCTTCAGACTGACAAAAATACTTCATTGAGTCTGGCACTTTGAAACGCATTTCTTCTGCAATTCTGAAAAAGTGGTCTACTGCATTTCTACTTGTTAAAATAATTGCAGTGAACTTTGATAAATCAATTTTTTGAGCTCTTACTTCTTTGGAGCTTACGCCCTCAACATGAATAAAAGACCGAAAGTCGATTTTAACTTTTTGCTTCTCAGAGAGTTCGAAATAAGGAGAGGTTTCCGTCTTAGGTGCTGGTTGTGATACCAATATTGTTTTCACTTTCATAATCTGCTGCTTCTTTAATTAAAATATTAATTTAAAAAGAATCAATAGCGGTGCTATTTCGAAGCTGCAAAGGTACAAAATAAAATAAAACAACTCTTTAATTATCAGGTTTTTGTTATTAATTAAGATTAACACAAATCGAATTGCGAATAATAAAATAATTCCCGACAACAGTAAAATTATTCCTGACAAAACTGACCCAACTCTCTCAAATCCATAAAAGTAGATCACATTCAAAAAGAAGATTCCGATTGAAATTGAGTACAAATAACTCCTTTTCGACACAAAAAAGTATCCCAATAGCTGTTTCACCCCTAAAAGCCGAATGAGTAAAAGTTCCAATAAATTTCGTCCGACAATGTATATCAAAACATAAGATGCTATCTCAGAATATTCTAACAAAGACAATATTGCTTTGTTCTGATAATGGACCAAAAAGAAGTATGCCGTCAATGAAATGTTTAGAAATGAAAACCCAATAAATCCAAAATGAAACAGCGAGAACATCGATTGTTTCTCCTCTGAAGTAATTTCAATAAATCCCTTGTTGAAAATAGACAAAGAATAACCTCTCATTTTCTCAGCATCAAATAACTTCAGCAAAAAAAGTACTAGCAAGCAAAAGACAAATAAGATCGCAATCCAATTATCGGATACGAGGACTCTTTCGGCAGCTTGTAATGTGAAGATTTTCATGGTTGACTCGTGACAAAAGTACCCAAAAAATTCGATTGAAAAACGAGAATACCCATTCAACTTATCCCATAAACTTTAGCACTTTGTTTAGATAAAATTAAGTTTTTACTGCTAAAAAATTCCTCCCAAAATAGTGTATATTTGTCGCTACACTCAGAGGTTTTATGTCCGACGCTTTAGTGATTATTCCTACATACAACGAGAAAGAAAACATCGAACTTATTATCAATGCTGTTTTCGATCAACAAAAAGATTTCAATATTCTTGTTGTAGACGATAATTCTCCTGATGGAACTGCTTCCATCGTGAAATCACTCATGGAGAAAAATCCAAATCGACTTTTCATAGAGGAACGTACCGGAAAAAACGGATTAGGAACGGCCTACATTCATGGTTTCAAATGGGCATTGTCCAAAGGCTATGAATACATCATAGAAATGGATGCCGATTTTTCTCACAATCCAAAAGATTTAGGGCGCTTGTATGATGCTTGCGCTAAATACGGAGCAGACGTTTCTGTGGGGTCTCGATATTCAAAAGGAGTGAATGTAGTGAACTGGTCCATGAAACGAGTACTGCTCTCCTATTTTGCCTCAAAGTATGTTCGTTTTATTACTGGAATCCCTGTTCATGATACTACAGCTGGATTTGTATGCTACAAACGAAATGTTTTAGAAACCATCAAATTGGACAAAATAAAGTTCGTCGGATATGCATTCCAAATTGAAATGAAGTTCAAAGCTTGGAAGCATAATTTCAAGATTCAAGAAGTATCGGTGATTTTTACAGATAGAACTGCAGGCGAATCAAAAATGAGTGGTGGTATTGTTTACGAAGCTCTATTTGGAGTGATAAGAATGAAATTAAGAGGTTTGCGATGAATTCGTATTTGATTAAAAATGCAAGAATTGTCAATGAAGGAACAACTCAAGAAGGAGATGTCCTCATTGAAAATGGAATCATTCAACAAGTGAGTTCCAATATTGAGAAAGCGGGTGTCGAGGTAATCGATGCTCAGGGAAAATATCTGCTTCCAGGGTTGATCGACGATCAAGTACATTTTAGAGAACCCGGTCTTACACACAAAGCAAATATTGCCACGGAAAGTAGAGCCGCCGTTGCAGGTGGAATCACTACCTTCATTGAGCAACCCAATACAGTTCCTCAAGCAACTACTCAAAAACTACTTCAAGATAAGTTTGACATTGCAGAGAAATCCTCCTATACCAACTATTCTTTTATGTTCGGAGGAACCAATGACAACTTGGAAGAGTTGTTAAAAACCAATCCTAAAAACGTAGCAGGAATTAAGTTGTTCTTAGGTTCCTCTACAGGAAATATGTTGGTTGATAATCCAGATGTTTTAGAGAATATATTTTCATCCACCAAACTGATTATCTCAGTACACTGTGAAGATGAAGATACCATCAGAAAAAATACAGCACACTACAAAGAGATTTATGGTGATGACATTCCGATCGAATTACATCCTATTATTCGAAGTGACGATGCTTGCTATATTTCATCTTCTCGAGCCATTGAATTGGCAAAAAAGACAGGTGCTAGATTGCATATTTTCCACTTGTCTACCGCGAAAGAAATGGAACTGTTCAGAAATGATATTCCACTAGAAGAAAAGCAAATTACTGCAGAAGCTTGCGTGCATCATTTGTGGTTTTCAGACGAAGATTATAAAGAAAAAGGAACCTTTATCAAATGGAACCCTGCAGTGAAAAAGGCTTCGGATAGAGCTGCTTTGTGGGAGGCATTGCTAGACGATCGTATTGATGTTTTGGCAACAGACCATGCGCCACATACTTTAGAAGAAAAATCAAATCCTTACACCAAAGCACCAAGTGGAGGACCACTAGTTCAACATGCTTTGTTAGCTTTAACTGAAAAGGTGAAAGAAGGGGTTTGGACCATGGAAAAATTGGTGGAGAAAGCGTGCCACAATCCAGCCATTATTTTCCAAATTGAAAAAAGAGGGTATATCCGAGAAGGATATCATGCAGATATTGTTTTGTTAGATGATCAACAACCTCAAACAGTGAGTAGAGATAATGTATTATACAAATGTGGTTGGTCTCCTTTTGAGGGAACTACGTTCTCATCTACCGTTACACATACTTTTGTGAATGGAGCTTTGATCTACAACAACGGGGTTTTTGACGACAACACCAAAGGACAACGAATCACCTTTGATCGATAAAAATGAAAAAGGTTCTGTTATTTTTTGTTGTGAGTTCTCTTTTCTTGTCGTGTACAAGCAACACCATCTATGAAAAACCAAAAGACCTAATTCCTAAGGACTCCATGGTTCTTTTGTTAAGAGACTTGTACATAGCGGCAGCAGCAAAAAATGTAAAAAACAAGAATCTAGAGCGTAAAATTAGCTATGCTCCTTTTGTCTATGACAAATATAAAATAGACAGTTCCCGTTTTCAGCGAAGTAATTTCTACTATACTTCTAAGATTGACCTTTACCGACCTATGTTGGATGAAATTGTTGTATCACTAGAAAAAGACAGAGCCAAGTTCAATGCCATCAAAAAAGTGCAAGATTCCATTCGAAATGACTCGTTGAAAGCTGATAGATTAGAAAGGAAAAGGAAAAGAGATAGCTTGGGAATAAAGCTTGAACCAAAATTGGAAAAAACAGAGCTAAAGAAAAAGGTGAATCTAAAGAAAGTATTAGATCAATAATCTTTGCATACTTGTTCTATTACCTCATCGATTTTCTCAAATTGAAATCCAATCGCTTTTTGAATCTTCTCTGAACTATACTTCGAAATTGAATGCAACGACTTTGCCGATTGTTTGCTCATTCGAGTTCTTCTTGACATCAGTTTAGACATCAACCATTCCCATCGCCAAAACAATTCAGACTCCCAAGGTTTCACCAATTTTGAGGGTCGCTTTTTTCCGAACTCATCTGCTATTTTGAACAGAATGTCTTGAAAGCTTTTGTTTTCAGAGACCAAAATAAAGCGTTCGTTTTTCACTTCACCTTCCATCAATAAGATCATGCTTTTCACCACATCTCCAACGCTTACAAAACCTGTAGTTCCATTCGTGTAGAACTTAAACCCATTGGCAACATTCGAAAATATTTTTCCAGAACCTGAATCCCAGAATCCACTTCCCAGAATCACCCCTGGATTGACCACCACTACGTCAACTCCTTCTTGACTAGCCCTCCAAACCTCCATCTCTCCTCCATACTTGGTAATGGCGTAGCCGTGATTATTCTCGTTCCCAGACCATTCATTTGATTCATCAGCTATGGGCTTTTTAGGGTCATCGCCAATGGCCGCAATAGAGCTGACATAACAGAATTTTTGAACCTTCGCATCAATAGCGAGATTGGCCATGATGGCCGTTCCGTGAATGTTCGTTTTTCTCATCTCACGATAATCGACTGGATCAAAAGAAATAAATGCGGCACAATGATATACATGAGTAATTCCTTCAAAAACAGGAATCATCGAAGGAACATCTGTAATGTCCGCTTGACGCCATTCAATTTTAGAAAAAAGAGCCTCGATTTCAGCAGTGTAGTAAGAAAAGACATTTCGTACTTTTTGAAGACTTTCTTCAGATCGATATACAGCTCTGATGTGTTCATTTTTTTGGGTCAAATGATACAACAAATGAGAACCTACCAATCCTGTGCCTCCAGTGACTAAAATCATATTGCGAAGTTAGTTTATTTACACTAGAAATGTATCTTTGCTCTTTCTAAATTACCACGATGAAAAATTTTGTTGAAGAGTTACGATGGCGAGGATTGCTGCATGATATCATGCCAGAAACAGAAGAGCATTTATTAAAAAATCAGACAGCTGGATATATTGGTTTTGATCCTACTGCTGATTCTTTACATATTGGAAGTTTGGTTCAAATTTTGATTTTGAAACACTTTCAACGTGCTGGACACAAACCGATTGCATTGGTAGGTGGTGCTACCGGAATGGTGGGTGATCCTTCTGGAAAATCCAAAGAAAGAAACTTATTAGATGAAGCGACACTTCAAAAAAATATTGAAGGGGTAAAAGGTCAGCTAGCACGGTTCTTAGACTTTGACACCGATGCTGACAATGCTGCTGTCATGGTAAACAACTTCGACTGGATGAAAGACATTTCATTGATCGACTTTGTGCGTGACACTGGTAAACACATTACTGTAAACTATATGATGGCAAAGGATTCGGTAAAGAAACGTTTGGGTTCTGAATCGAAGGAAGGAATGAGTTTTACGGAATTTACCTATCAGTTATTCCAAGGATACGATTTCTATCACTTGTACAAAGAATACGACTGTAAAGTGCAAATGGGAGGTTCTGATCAGTGGGGAAATATCACCACTGGAACTGAATTGATTCGAAGAAAAGCGCAAGGAAAAGCCTACGCTATTACTGTTCCTTTGGTCACCAAAGCTGATGGAACCAAATTCGGAAAAACCGAAGGTGGAAATGTATGGTTGGATGCCGAGAGAACATCGCCATATAAGTTCTACCAATACTGGTTGAACTCTTCAGACGAAGATTCAGAAAAATACATCAAGATCTTTACCTTCTTGGATCAGGAAACCATTGAAAACTTGATTGCTGAGCATAAAGAAGCTCCTCATATGCGATTACTCCAAAAGAAAATTGGTGAGGAAGTGACCGTGATGACACATGGACAAGAAGCTTATGAAAATGCAATCAAAGCGTCCAACATCTTATTCGGAAGATCTACCGCGGATGACTTAAAATCATTGGATGAACAGACCTTCTTAGATGTATTTGATGGCGTTCCTCAGGCTTCTGTTTCTAGAGAAGATGTGGAGAATGGTTTGGATATGATTGGAGCCTTAGCAGCAAAAACAGGATTCTTAAAATCGAATGGTGATGCCAGAAGAGCTTTGAAAGAAAACTCCATTTCTGTCAACAAAGAAAAGGTCAAGGAAGATTATACAATTACTGCTGAGCATTTAATCGCGGATAAATACGTATTGCTTCAGAGAGGAAAGAAGAACTACTTCTTATTGAAGGTAGAATAGTTTCTATAACGAAACACTCCCAATCAACTGAGAAACATCTGGGTGGTCGCTACCTCCTTTTTCTTCAATGGTAATATTGATCGATTCGGCGTCTTTGATGTAATTCATGGTGAGCATTTGTTCGGAAGTATCAATAACTCCCATGTCAATCATTTCTCCATCCACATCGGCCCACATTTGATAGTCTTTGTCTTCTAATGCAGGTAAGTTGTGAAGATTGATGAGTACTGATTGTTGTTCGTGATTTACATAACTTAATACGGCTACTTCTGGTGCACGCTTGTTTCCTACCAATAAATGACGCTCTGTGTTAGGATCATTGACATAAGCAATTAAGTTCTCTTGTTGCAGTGTATTCTGGGTGATAGCATTGATAGAATCGATCAATACTTCCTGCTTCAAATTTGTGAATCTTAATTTCGTTTTGGCATCATCTAATTGGAACCACAACACCAAAGTGGCGATCATAAAAAGTGCGGCAATACTTGCTACAAAAGCAAAATCTCGCTTGGAAAAGATGCCTCTAACTACTTTGGTTTTAGAATTATCTTCTTTCTCAGGTGTAGAAATTTGATTCAGCAGATTCTCTTTAACTTTGCTTGGAGGAGTCACTGCATTTTCCATCGCTAATTTCTCCATACTCTTTTCGAGATCCTCATATTGTTTGTTTAACTCTGGATCTGATTGCAGGACCTCAAAAACTTGTTGTTCTTGTTCAACGCTTAACTCACCTAAGAAATAGGCTTCCAGCAATCCTTCTTTTACTATGTATTCCCTTGTCATCTTCATTTCAAAACATGTATTAAAGTCAAAAAAATAAGCGTCACTTTCACATAATTCTCTTTGAGTTGTTTCAAAGCTTGGCGAATGTATGACTTGAATGTACCCAAAGGAACATCCATTTCTTCATAAGCCTCTCGATGCGTGTAACCTCTAAAAAAAACCAACTCAATCGCTTTTTTATGATGCGGCTTTAAGTGGTTTAAAGAACCTTTTATTTCTATCAACTGATCATCGTCATGAACTTCTTCTTCAATAGTATATACACCTGAATTTTCATTTTGGATGATGTGTTTTTCAGAATTTCTAATTGCATTCAAAGACTTGTTTCTTGCAATGCGGTATACCCAAGTATAAAAGCTTGCTTTACTCTCATCATACACCTGTGATTTATTCCAAACCGTTAAAAACGTGTCTTGTAAAACTTCCTGAGCCAAAACCTCCGAGCGACAGATTTTTAAGATAACTCCGTAGATAGCTCCTGAATAAAGATCATAAATCTTAGAGAAGGCATCTTCGTTTTGCCCTTTTAATTGATTGATTAAATTCTGGTTTTGCTGCATTTTGTTAAAGCTATCACAAAATTAGAGAAAAAAAGGATGCAACTCATCCAAAGAGAAAAAACCCGTGTACTTAAAGTAAATCAGAAAATATCATGTTTAATTTAAAATCTAAAAAAATGAAAAAATCACTAATTATTGTATGCTCTTTGTTTCTGTTGAGTTCAACGTTGACTATGAACGCTCAGAAAAAATCCGTTGTTGAAATTGCAGCTTCTAACAATGACTTTTCTACATTGGTTGCTGCTGTGAAAGCTGCTGGGCTTGTAGATGCTCTTAGCGGTGAAGGACCTTTTACCATTTTTGCTCCAAACAATGCTGCCTTTAAGAAAATTGATGAGATTACCTTAAACAGTTTGTTAGAGAGAAAAAACAGAAGAAAACTAGCCAATATCTTAAAGTATCATGTTGTTGCTAATGATATTAGAGCAAAAGATGTTGCTTCTTCCTTGAAAGTAGGTGACGGAGCGACTGAGATTGAGATGCTAAACGGACAAAGCTTAAAGGTCATTCAAAAGGATGGAAAGATTTGGTTGCGAGATAGAAATGGAAACTACAGTCAAATCATAAAAACTGACATCGTTGGTAAAAACGGAGTCATTCATGTGATTGATGCTGTAGTAATGCCGAAAGCAAAGAAAAGATATTACAGCTCACACTAAGCTTTGCTTTTTCTAAAAATTCATCCTTTTAACCACGCTATGGCGTGGTTTTTTTATGGGGTAACAATCAATTGCTGACCTACTTTTAGAACACTATTTCTTCGAATAGAATTGGTTCTGCACAAGCTTCGAATTGATACATTGTATTTCAAGGAAATTTTAGAAAGTGTATCACCTCTTCGAACTACATAGACTTTTCGTTGATTCTTTTCACTTTCTAACGCCGCTTCATAGGTGCCACAGACTGCAATATTCGACTGCCTTCTTGAATTGTGAAGATAGGGTGTTGCCCATTTTTTAGTCACCCAAAATTCTTTGGCTCTCACTTTGTTTTCTTCGTTAAACTCGAAAAAGTATTCTGGATTGATGAAAACTCCTTTATAACTCACCGTCAAATGCAAATGACTTCCACGTGTATTTCCAGTTCGACCTCCTTTTCCAATCACTTCACCTTTTTTTACCACTTGATTGGGCTTCACCAAAGGTCTTGAAAGATGCGAATAAATGGTTTCCAACCCATTGTCATGTCTGATTACAACGGCTTGCCCGTGTCCTAATACGTATCGCACATAACGAACTTTCCCATCAAACATGGCCATCACTTTGTCGCCCGTAATTAAATCGATGTCAATTCCTCGGTGTGGTTTTCCCCATCGCCAACCATAACGAGAGGTCACTACTTTTCTTCGCTTTACTGGCGAAGCAAATGTAGAATCTTTGAAGGTAACCTTGAAGGGATATTCAACTTTGACATCTTTAAAAGCATTGAACGACCTGTTGGTCCAATGATCATTCATAAAATCTTCTTGTACTTCCTCTTCTGGTACGATGAATTCTTCTGGATGTAACAATGAAAGAACATCTGATAAAAAGATAGAGTCATTCTTTAACTCCTTCAGTGGTGTGGTCTGGCTCTGAGATGTGACAGCTGTCAATAGAAATAATATGCCAATGAAAACTCGCTTCATATTTGTAGTTAGGGGACGACAAATATAACGAGAATCTTTAATTGTTGTTGTAACTAGTATATTTTGGACTTTGTTCCTAGTTCCTTAATCTCCTTTGGATCAATCTTCAGAACATACCAATCTTCCAATTTTTCGACCACCCCTGTGATATCGGCCGGCTTTCCAACATGGGATAAAATTTGATCATTGATTGGATTTCCTTCTAAGTCGGTAATCAAGAAATATTTGGCAATATCGTTGTCATCTGTGGTGGCAAATACAGGTGGAATTCCGCCAGCAATACATCTCACAGCACAGCTTCTATGAATCTTACCTTTTCCTGGTTTCATCACTCCAAAATAGCACTTTGGGTCGATAATTTCACCCTGAAAAGTCATGGTTGCTAGCTCTTTAGGTAAAAGCAAGAAAGTAGCATCCGTTTTTACCAATTTGACTTTTTCTTCATCCGTTATTTGAATCAAGGTCTTGTCATTGTAATAGATCAGATTTCCTTCAATAGAAAGTTTCCTTCCGTTCAAATCTGGAATTTCTTGTTTGATTTTTTCCAAGTATGGGTTCGCACTGGATTTCCCAAATCCTAGTAATACGATACTTTTAAAACTTCCATCGTCTTGCTGAACTCGCAGCATTGGATAGGGGTTCTCATAATAAACTCCAGTAATTTTTGTGACTGTGGTCAGTTCAAAAGTACTATCCTTAAAAGGCTGTTGACTGATACTAAATAAGATTGCTGCCAAGGCAATCACCAGAATTGACAACAGAGCAAACCTTCGGATGGATTTCTGGGTTCTTTTTCCTAAACTTCCTTCGATGTACGGTACAAAAAATTCTTCTTTTTCTTTCATGATGAACAGTTGATAGGTTCGACTTCCGTTCCTTCTGCAAAAGGTTCTGGATTGATCAATACAGTACTTCCTTCCAACTTCAATTCGTAGGTAGCAACTTTTTCTGTAAACGGTGGCGGTGACTGACCATTGCCTGGTAAATATTGATATCCATGCCAAGGACAAGTAATACAACCGTCAATAATTTTTCCTTCACCCAAAGGTCCTCCTTGATGTTTACACACATTGTGAACCGCAGATAATTTTCCATCGTACTTAAAGACGGCTACTCGTTCTTTTCCAACAGTAAAAATCTTGGCTCTATTTTCTTCAATCTCGTTCACATCACACACCTCTAACCAATCATCAGTCTCTGAAGCTATGTCCAACTTGCTTTCTTTGAAAGCCGCAGCGATGTGCAAACTGGTAATGACAACAAAACCGATCAGCATAAATCCAATGGTAAACAGAGAGGTTTCTTGTTGAAAGTTTCCTAAAAAAACGTGCCCTAACAACAATGCATATGCGAGATACACTAACATATGCAATCGCTTCCAAACTTTGGCAGAAAGATTTGCTAGGAAGAAATCGTGACTGGTAGATGCCATGGCAAATAGGATCAACAAGGCAAAAAATCCTAAGACTTGGAATGGGAAATTCACCAAAGAGTTATAATCCATATTCGAAGTGAAGATGGAATAAAATGGGTTGACATTTCCTAAGGCATGAAATTGAAAAATTGAAAATCCACCATGAACCAAAGCGGCAATAAACATACTCACTCCCAAGTGTCTTCTGTTGTATAAAATAGGTAAGAATCTATTATTCAATCGACTTAGCGGACCTATAATCAAAATGATGTGCAACATCACAATCGCCAAAGATCCGAAGGATCGAATGACCAAGGTTTCGGGCGTTGCTTTTGAATTGAATATCATAGTAATGGCGGCAAAAAGAACAATGTAAAAGATCATCCCTAGCACAATGATCTTGTCATAGCTCTTTTTGTATTTGTTCCAAATGACGTATTTGTAGTCTAATCCCATGAGCTGTCTTGTATGGTGAGTTCAACTTCATTGACATCCTTAGAACCTTTCTTATCGAAGTTCAACCCTCGAAGGGTAAAAAACAAGAAGATAATTCCAAGAATGGCAATCAGAATCCAGCTGATTTTATGTGCTTTTCTTTGCCCTGAAGTCATGAGCTCGCCGATTTAGATTTGAATGCTTTCTTCACAAACAAAGGCCAAGTAGCAATAACTCCTGGAAACAATAAAATTCGAACTCCTTTCTTGCTATCTGCTAACAAAGGATCAATCTTTGTAGCTCCAATGAACAAAAAATACAATCCGAATAAGCATCCAAAAGCAACATAAAATGCTAAGAGCCCTAAAAATATGTCGATGATGAGGCTCATAAAACTCCTGCGTAATTGATACCTGTCAATCGGTGTATGTCGTAATCAAAGGTCGAGAGATCGTTGTGGTTGAACTTTGAGATGTCGTCATAACCACAGGATCGTGCTACCACTTTTATCAAGTCATTGGTGGCATCAAAGTAATTGTAGAGTTGCTTCGCAGAAGATTGGATGATAAATCTACTTCTTAATGACTCTTTCTGCGTGGCAATTCCCACGGGACAGTTGTTAGATCCACAAGCTCGCATTCCTAAACATCCAATGGCTTGTAGCGCCGAATTGGAAACAGCAATCGCATCTGCACCCAACATCATTGCCTTGGCAAAATCCTCAGCAATTCTTAATCCTCCTGTGATGATCAAAGTGACATCAGTCGCTCCTACTTTATCCAAATATTTTCTGGCTCTGGCCAATGCCGGAATGGTAGGCACGTTGATATTATCTCTTAAAATGGTAGGTGCAGAACCTGTTCCTCCACCTCGTCCATCTAAAATGATATAATCGACACCTGCATCTAAGGCAAACTGAATGTCTTTTTCAATATGGCTGGCGGCTATCTTAAATCCAATGGGAATTCCCCCGGTTCGTTCTCGTACTTCATCTGAGAATTTTTTAAAGTCCTCAGCAGCGTGAAAATTCGGGTTTGCTGCTGGTGAAATGGCTGTTTGTCCTTTTTCCAACCCACGAACACTGGCAATTTCTTCGGTGACTTTATTTCCTGGCAAGTGCCCTCCCGTTCCTGTTTTGGCTCCTTGACCTCCTTTAAAATGAAAGGCCTGAACTTTGTCTAGCTTGTCCCAAGAGAAACCAAATTGTGCGGATGCCAATTCGTAAAAATACTTACTATTGCTTTCTTGTTCTTGGGGCAACATTCCTCCTTCTCCTGAACAAATTCCTGTTCCTGCCATCTCGGCTCCTTTGGACAAAGCGATTTTTGCTTCTCTGGACAAGGCTCCAAAACTCATATCAGAAACAAAAACTGGAATATCTAACACCAAAGGCTTTTTGGCTTTGGGTCCAATCACAACTTTGGTCGCTACTTCTTCATGGTCCAACAAAGGTCTTGTGGCTAATTGTGCCGGTAAAAATTGGATATCGTTCCACTTGGGTAAGGTGTTTCTATCTACTCCCATGGATGCTGAAAATCCATGATGCCCTAAATTCTTTAATCCATTTCTAGCTAGTTCTTTGATATAACCCGTATAAGGTTCTGTTTCTTCAGGATGGGTATCTGCATAAGCGCCTAGATACTCATCTCTTTGAAAAGGTTGTGGATGTTTGATTTCAAAAGCAGCAACTTCATTTTCATCAATCAGTAAGTCATCACCCTCAATGTATTCTTGGAATTTGTGCAGTTGTTCGTCGTTGTTATATTCGCTGATTCCTGTGTCGTATCGATAGTCCCAGCCATGAACACCGCAAATCAGATTGTGCCCGTCTATATGTCCATCTGCTAATAGAGCGCCTCTGTGATGACATCTTCCGTACAAAACAGAAATCCCTGTTTCGTGTTTGATGATGACTAAATCTGTGTTTTTAACTAAAGCGTAGTTGGGTTGCTTCATTTCTAATCCAGAAACTGAAGCGATTTTCACAAGTTTTTTTTCCATAAAGTTGTGGTTAATTGAGTTGATAAGTTAGTCGATTTTTTGTTAAATAACTAGTCCACCCTCTTTTAGGCCGTTTCAGCTACTTTAAATTTGAACGTGCACAGCCGAAAAGCTTTCGGCTTTTGCACATTCTTTTGGTATGGCAAGCTCCCCCCAGAGCTTACTTTCCAATCACGATTTCGTTGTAATCTTTTCCCAGTTTTGGTCGGCTTTTTCTTTTAGCTGTTCTGCGCCTTGCTCGATCCAATAGTTAAGTGTATTTGTACGACCTTTATTATAGAATAAGTAGAGTTTTCCATCTCTAATCTCAAAGGTTTCTGGATTCACTGGAACTTTACTGCCTTTTACTCCCATCGCGTAGGCACAAAATCCTCCGTATTGCGGAATATATTTTGAAGGGTTTTTCTTGAAGGTATTCAGGTTTTGTTGTGATGAAAAATAGAAGTTCACTCCATCATGTTCTACCGAAAACTCTTTACTACCTTCTTTTGCTTCATTATCAAAGTAAGCGACAACATCATATCCTTTTGCAACCGCTCCTTTCTTCACGAAATAATTCTTCTTTTGTGCAAAAAGTGAGGTCGTAAAAACTAACAGTAGTATGGTAAGTGTATTCTTCATAATTTTTCCTTTTGGTTGGCTAGGTAGTCGAAAGGATAAATGACTAATTACACTAAGGTTAGAAAATAATTCGTTTGAATTATGAAAAATTGATCGGATTCCTGCTTAAAAGAACCACAGTCTTACTTACTTCTTGATAACTTTTCGAGTGGTTGTTTTTCCGTCCATATGAATCTTCAAAAAGTATATTCCAGCCTTAAGCTTCTGAACATCTATGATAAAATGTTCATTGTTCTTAGAGATTTCTGGTGATAATTCTTTTCCATTCACATCAAACATTTCTAATTCAATTTCTGTGTAATTGGAAGGTTTGAAAATCACATATTCGCTTGTTGGATTCGGATAAATTGATAGGTTTTCCAAGGTTTCGCTATCCACTCCCAATGCATTTCCAACCGCCACTCGCAAAGTAGATATGGTTCTTAAACCTGTTGCGTTGTCTGTAATGACCAATGTAATTGTTCCCCATACATCAGCATCCCAATTCACCATTAGGTTATTCTGATTAGGTGTGAAACTTGTAGCTCCTGTTACATACCAGTCATAGGTAACTCCCGCAATAAAGTCAACTTCATAATTTTGAGTAGAGAAGTTTCCAACCACGTTCTCTCCCTGAATGGTGCTTGGAGGTGGTGATACCACTTCTACCGTTACTTCTCTTGCTGTTCCTTGAGCACATTCATCACTGGGTGTTACTGTTAGCGTGAATGTCCCCAGTTCGCTCCAAGTAACGCTTGCCTCAGGGCCAGCAGCTGTAATTGAATTGCCTCCTGTTACTTCCCAATTGTAGTTGATATCTGAGGGTGAAAGCTCCAACCTATAGGATTCTTCGCGATCCAAATATGCGACTAGATTACCGTTAATGGGACTCGGTTTAGAAGGTGCTTCTTTCATCTTTAATTCTAAAAAGGCCGAAGCATCTCCAACCATGAATACTCGTCCTGCGTCTACAACGACCAAATTAATATCATCTAGAAATTGAACTTCATTGATCCAGGATACTCCCTGATCTCGACTCACATATAATATGTCTGTAGTCTCTTCCAGAGAAAGCCAAGTATTCTCATCAACAGCGGTAATGTTATACGTGTTCAAGATGGTCGTATTTACTCGACTCCAATTCTCCCCCTGATCAGTTGATTTATAGGTCGCTCCACCATTGGTTCCTGCAATTGCAATATTCCCATAAAAATCAAGGTCACGAATAAAGTTATCGGAGTCTGCCGTAAGTACAAGGTTCCATGTGGATCCTCCATCGGTAGTTCTATAGATTTCTGAAATACCATAAGCAACACCAATATCTGGAGTCACAAAATTGAGAGAAAAAGTACCTCCAGGAAATTGACTTACATCATTCCAAGTGGCTCCTCCATCGTTGGAAACTGAAATGAAGTTGTTCTCTCCTTTACCAATCATGGTGCCATCTACTAGTTGGAACTGCCCTCTTATTTCCGAGGTAAGTAAATCCCAATTTTCACCGTTGTCTGTTGATCTAAAGATCCCTGCATAATTACCCGCCAAAATACCATTTGCTTCAAGGTAGGTAGTCTGTACAAAATCGTTGCTATGGGCTTCAGGTGGGTTGGGAACTTCCATCCATGTCACTCCGTTGTTTTCCGTTAGAAACCCGCGAAATTGGTTGAATACAATCTGCTTATCTCCCAAGGCATCCCCTGAGTAGAAGGCTCCAGACCCACCCATAATACTGGATAAAATCTCCCAATCTGAGGAGTTCGGATCTTCTCTCATCATAATATTTCCAGAGCCTTGATTGGAACTACAGCATGACGTTCCAAAACCAACCACAAGAAGTTTATCTGAACTCGGGTTTGAATCCACTCCTGCAAGTTGCCCAAATGGACCATCAACGGTTTCTGCAGTCCATGTTAATCCACCATCCTCTGTCTTGAAGTATTCATCTAAGCTTGTAAAAACCAATGCATTCATACTATCAATTGCATGAATCTTATATACATTGCTGAAGGTTAAATCTTGAATTAAATCCCATGTAGCACCACCGTCTTGGGTCCTAATCAGTTGGCCTTCGCTACCCACTATGAGCCCCACGTTTTCATCCAAAAATTCTAATTGAATTAATTTGGTAAAAGTCCCCAGTCCTAAACTTTGTGTATCAAGGCTTATTTCGTTCCAGGTAATTCCACCATCTAAAGTTTCGCTTAACAGCCTACTATCTCCACTAATGATCCCTCTTTGGTCGTCAAAGAAGTGTGCTTCTCTTAAGTTATCGGAAGTATTCCCTACGTTGTATTTGATCCAGTTTAACCCACCATTTGTGGTTTTAAACACATTGTTGGATGAAGGCCCAAAGACAAATCCTAGATCTTCGTCGACAAAAAATAGGTTTTCTGGGTAATCAAAACTTATTTCTGGAATTCTTAATTCGAACCAAGTTTCTCCAGCGTCTTCTGTTTTAAGGAAGATTCCCCTCCCTATAGCATACCCTACATTGTAGCTTGGAAAGTCAAGTTTTAATAGGTTTGGTGCGCCATAAGTTACTTCAGCATAACTAGATTGTGTATTGTTGGATACAATTTCCCAACTAGCACCGCCATCTTCTGACTTCTGAATTTTTCCTCTTGCTCCTACAGCAATAACTCTCGTATCACTTAAAAACTTGACATCGGATAAACCTGAATTTTGATAAACGAAGTCGTCTATACAGGTTCCTAACTCAATGTCTTCATGTGCATTATTTACGGCAATGATAAAATCTGTCTCGTATTCTTCATTTCCGTCCGAAGCTTTTACGTGAATTGTGTAAGAGTTCTTAAATTCAAAATCGAACGTTTCCGCGGAAAAAAGCTCATCTCCAACAATAGAAAAAGCTGCATTATCGTTCCCAGAACCTACAAGTGAGTAGTTAAATGAACCATTCGTACCATCCATTGAGAAAGTGCCCACCAAAGAATTGCTAGGTTCATTTTCTAGAATAGAAGCTTCACTCAATCTAAGCGGCGTGTCATTTGTGTTGAAGAACAGAATTTCTTTGTCTAAGGTAGGATCATCAGGTAACTCTTCTCCTTCTCCTTCTTGTATAATTCCTTCTACTGGAAACTCCGCTACAAGACCTTCACCAGCATTGCTGTAGATGGTTATTTTTCCATTTCCAAATTCATCCGAAGATGGATAAAAAAAGACTCCAAAAGTATATTCTTCTCCAGGAGGTATCACTCTTGGAAAGATTCCTTCAGGGTTTTCAGAAGAAAAATTACCTGGCCCCGTGTTGGTTAAATAAAGGTCTTTTCCTGTGATTTCAATTTTCGAGAACACCAAGTCTGCATTTCCTATATTCTCAATGGAAATATTCGCTTTTCCTATTTTTCCTGGTTCAGTTTTAAGTGCTATTAAATCATTTGGATCTATTCCAAAAGTATTCATTTCAAACGACATACTTGGTCGCAACTCATTGTTGTACAAATAATAAGGATAGTTTCCAAAAATACTCCCGTTATTTCTCAATTCGAAATAAACATGGTTCTCTGATTTCCCCTTAAAGAAGTTAGCTCCCGTTAAATTATGATTCACAAAAGGTTTGGGGCTTGAACCATCATTCACATTTACCGACCATAAAGCGGCATTTCCGCTCCCAAAATACAAGGTTTCACCCAGTCCAATCATACCTGTGTCATTGTTAAGAAATGCGGCATATGCTTCTTGAGTTCCAGAAGATTCTCCATTGGTCTCCCACAGAGATTCATTCAAATGATATGGTGCTTTGAAGTACAATTTTTGATTAAACTCATAAAACGTATTGATTTGTGAGTTAAATAGAGATCGTTCCCAAGTAAATTGGCGCACTGAAACCGTTCCAGACGTGGTTCCGTCAGATTTCCATATAGCCTGTAGATCCTGACCAGCATTAAAATCTTCTCGAATGGTAAAAAATATTCGATCCAATGCAACCATTACATTGTCAATTTCAATATTTCCAGAAGTAGGTTCGGTAAATTCTCGAATTACTTCTAAAGAGTTGTCACTTTTTAATTTCATCAGAGAAATATTACCATTGTCTCTAATGAAATAAAACTCGTCGTTATAGGCAACTGCGCGCGAATAGCTGTAGTTGTTTTCCAAATTTATGATGGTTCCAGAGTTACTCGCAATGGAATATTTGAGTAATAAATTTCCTTTAAGCGAATAAATAAATTCTCCTGATTGCACGATGGAACTAAAAGAATTCTGCAGATCAAATAGTTTTATGGTTCCTGCTTCTGTTCCATCAGTCACCCACAAATCCGTATAGCCTATAATAGACTCATCTGAGGCAAGAAAATACATTTTATTATCGTATTTCACAAAACCTCTTGGCTGGGTACTTGTTCTATATCCAGGTACCAAATCTTTGAACATTTGGGTATTAGCCTCAGTTCCATCAGTTCTCCATAATTCAGATCCATGGACGCGATCATCCGCAGCAAAGTAAATAAACCCGTTAAACTCAACTAAGGAAGAAGGGTTTGAACCTGCAATCCCTGGAATAATGTCTTTGAGCATCTCTGCCTCTTGTGTGGCCTCGTCAAGAATCCATAATTCACCTCCTTTTTCAGGTGTGATCGCAGAGAAGTATACTTTTCCATTCAGTGAAGCAAAGCTAGTGATATCTGCAAAGGATCCAATTCTTTTTTGAGCATGTGCTGCCATTGAGAATGCAATCAAGATGATTGCTGCAATTTTTTTCATTTAGTTAATTTTAGCGTAAAAATAAAGTTTTTTATACGACCATCAAATTACAGCCGCGAATGTCTGAGTGATCAAACCTTCCCAAAACTTCAAAGTTTCCGTTATTGTAAACCTTTCCTAGGTCTTGTGTGGCAATAAAAGAACAAGAATTGTAGTTGGCAAGATCAATAATATTTAATCCGCCTGTTTTTTGATTTTCGAGAATGGTCAAAGCATCTTCTGTATCTCTTGTGAGGACTTTCATCCAAGGAGGACACTCAAAAACTCCATTTCCCTTGGAATATCCTTGACTCAGTAATTCGGTCATTCCATATTCAGAATGAATTTGTGGAACTCCGAAACCTGTTTCTAAAATGTGATGCAGTTCAAATCGGGTAAGCTCTTTTCTTCTACCTTTCATTCCACCCGTTTCCATGATGATGGTATTTTGCAATTGGAATTGTTGTTTTTCTATCAAATCTAACAATGCAAAAGTGACTCCAATCAGCAAAACCTTTTCTCCTTGAGAGTCAAGTTGAATGATTCTTTCCGAAAGCTCTTCTAAATTATCTAAGTAAAATCCACTCGCTGGTTTCTTCGACTTTTTGATCAAATCATTCACCATGTAAATCAAAGACGACCCTTCTCTTTCCAAGTAGTTTGGCAACAGTGCCAAAACCGTAAACTCTTCAATATCTCCATAAAAATGATGAAAGCCTTTCAAGTAACTCTCTTCATACAAGGACAAATCAGTGACGAGGTGCTTGCTTGTGACGCTTCCTGTAGTTCCAGAACTGGCAAAGGTTTCTTGTACTTGATCTCGAGATGAAATGATTTGATGCGATTTAAAGAATTGAATCGGCAAGAATGGAATTTGTTCTAAGTTTTTCACATCACTTGGATGTACATACAACAAATCACAAAAGGACCGATACACTTGGTTATTCTCAAACTGATGCTTGAAAATCTGTAGGGTCAATTGATCAAATTCTTGTGCTGTTTGTATGTTGAAAATCTCTCT
>CAZTFN010000041.1:0-20463 GCA_964612905.1 uncultured Flavobacterium sp.
CTCAATGAAGACATTGCGCAAGATTTTGGTGATGTGAATGGCGATGGTTTCGTAGACCTCATTGTTGTTAGCGGTGGAAATGAATTCAAGTCAGGAAAGGCGCTTAGACCAAGATTGTATCTCAACAATCAAGGAACTTTCACGCAAGACACCAAATTTCTAGATATTGAACTCAATGCATCCAAAGTAAAGTTCATCGATTTTGACAACGATCAAGACTTGGATATTTGTATCCTTGCAGATGCCGAACGAACGATTTTTGGGAGAACCCCGCAACAATATCTTCTGGAAAATGATGGAACAGGCAACTTCAAAGATGTTACTAAAACCATTGCTCCAGATTTTCAATTCGTAGGAAATGCGAAAGACTTTGTTTTTACTGATATCAATAAGGATGGACAAAAGGATCTCATTGTCGTAGGCCATTGGATGCCCATCACTATATTCTTAAAACAAAACAACAAATTCGTGAAGTCAAAGGACAACGGATTTAAAAAATCAAATGGTTGGTGGAACACCATCAAAGCAGAAGATTTTGACAAAGACGGAGACGTAGATCTCATCGTTGGGAACTGGGGACTGAATTCTAGATTGAAATCTTCTCATGATGCTCCCATCACTTTGTATAGTTACGACTTCGACAATAACGGAACAAAGGAACCCATCATTAGCTACTTCTATCAAGGAGAAGAAACGACTTTTTCCTCCAAAGAGGAATTGGAAAAACAACTTCCAATTATTAAGAAAAAATATGTGACGCATGCGGCTTTTGCCGATGCAACCTTTGGTGAAATTTTCACTTCAAAGGCTTTGAAAAAAGCAGATAAAAAACAAGTCTTCGAATTGGCCTCATGTTACTTCGAAAATCAAGGAAATCAAACCTTCAAAAAGCATATTTTACCTTATTTTGCCCAGATTTCATCAGTGAATGACATATTTGTGTACGACTTCAATAATGATTCGTATTTAGATGTGTTAATAGGTGGAAATAATTATGAAGTAAGTACACAATTAAGTAAATTAGACGCCTCTCATGGGGAGGTACTTTTAAACAATCAAAAAGGAAGTTTTTCCTTTGCGGACAACCTTAATTTTGAAATTCAGGGTGTCGTTCAATCACTCAGAAAAATTAAGATCCAAAACAAAACTCATTTGCTGGTTGGAAGAAACAACGATAGCATCTTGAGTTACGACATAGATAAATTTAGAGATTTCAAATGATCGAGATAAATCAGAAATATCAAATGAACAAGGAAGTAAGATCTAGCATTAGTTTATTCATTTCAGCAATCACTCTTACGCTTCTAATGGCTTGCCAAGGCGACAAAGAAGAAATCAAAAAAGACACATTATTCACAGCCTTGTCTCCCGAAGAAACTGGAATTCAATTTGTGAATACGGTTGTCAATCAGAAGAACTTCAACATTTTCAAATATCGAAACTTTTACAACGGTGGTGGAGTGGCCATTGGTGATATCAACAACGATGGTTTGGCGGATATTTACATGACTGCCAATATGGGTCCCAACAAACTCTTCTTGAACAAAGGAAACTTTACCTTTGAAGACATCACAGCAACAGCAGGTGTTGAAGGAAACAAACCTTGGTCTACAGGTGTAAATATGGTAGACATTAACAACGATGGTTTACTCGACATTTATGTGAGCAACGCTGGAAATATGGAAGGTGACAATCATGACAATGATCTGTACATCAACAATGGCGATTTAACGTTCACTGAAAAAGCCAAAGAATTCAATCTTGCAGATACTGGATTTTCTACACACGCTTCTTTCTTTGACTATGACAAAGATGGAGACTTGGACGCTTACATCTTAAACAATAGCAACATTCCAGTAAGTAGTTTGGGGTACGCTGAACAACGTGAACAACGAGCACAGGACTGGGAGAATGTTCCAAAAATATTCCGAGGAGTTGGTGATATGTTGCTTAGAAATGACGGTGATACTTTCACCAATGTGAGTGATGAAGCCGGGATCTATGGAAGTTTGATCGGGTTTGGATTGGGAGTAATGATCAGTGATATCAACCACGATTTGTATCCTGACATCTACGTTTCTAACGACTTCTATGAAAGAGATTACCTCTACATCAACAATCAAGATGGAACCTTTACAGAAGAAATCAAAGATTGGACCTCTCACCTATCGCTTTCCGCGATGGGAATTGACATGGCTGATATCAACAATGATGGTTTGGCTGATGTTTTCATTACCGACATGCTGCCTGATGGAGATCAGCGTGTAAAATCCGTGATGGAGTTTGACGGTTACGATGTATTCAAATTGAAACAGAGCAAAGATTTCTACCAGCAATACATTCAAAACACATTGCAATTGAACAACGGAAACGGAAGTTTCTCGGAAATTGCCTATTTCAGTGGAGTTTCTGCTACCGATTGGAGCTGGGCAGGATTGATGTTTGACATGGATAATGATGGTTATCGTGATATCTATGTGACCAATGGAATCAACCATGATCTGACCGATCTTGACTTTGTGGATTTCTTGGCCAATGAAATCGTTCAAAAAATGGCCTTGACAGGTAAAAAAGAAGCCATTGATTCCATCATCAACAAAATGCCAGTAGTTCCACTACCAAACTATGCCTATCAGAACAACAAAGACCTGACTTTTAAAGATCGCGCTCTTGATTGGGGATTGGCTGAACCCAGTAGGTCCAATGGAGCCGCTTATGGTGATTTAGATAACGACGGAGATTTAGACTTGGTTGTGAGCAATGTGAACATGGAAGCTTTTGTGTACAAAAACAATACCTCAGAGAAGAAGAATCATAATTACCTAAAGATCAAATTCAAAGGAAAAGATGGGAATCTATTTGGAATTGGAACACAAGTAAAGTTGTTTATGGGTGACAAAACCTACTTCCAAGAATTAGTGCCGTTTAGAGGATTTCAGTCGTCAATGGAATATCCAATGACCATCGGTTTGGGAGAAACTCAAACCATCGATTCTTTGCATGTGATCTGGCCAGACGACGCTTTTGTTAAGTTAGAAAATGTAGCTACAAACCAAACCTTGGAGTTAGTTCAAGAGGAAGCAAAGGAGAAGTACATCATTCCTAAAGAAGAGAAGATAAAACCCTTATTAAAAGAGATCAAGAGTAAAAACCTATATGCTCACAAAGAGAATAACTACAACGACTTCAACTACGAAGGTCTCATCAATCTTCAATTATCACAAGAAGGTCCTGCATTGGCTGTGGGCGATATCAACGGTGATGGAAACGATGACATCTATGTTGGAGGAGCTTCAGGACAAGCGGGCGTTTTATACTATCATAAAAGCAATGGAAAATTAAGTTCTTCCATTCAGCAAGCTTTCAAAGACGATGCTGCTTTCGAAGACACAGCCGCGGCTTTCTTTGATGCCGACAGCGATGGTGATATGGATTTGATGGTTGGTTCTGGTGGAAATGATGTGGAAGGTGAAAAGCCTGAGAATCGTTTGTATCTAAACAACGGAAGAGGAAAGTTTACAAAATCGACGAGCTTTATCCCTTATACTGGAGACAATGTTTCTGTGATTGCTCCGAATGACTTTGATCAAGACGGAGATGTAGATGTATTCATTGGATCAAGAAGTGTTGTAGGAACCTTTGGGGTAAGCCCTTCACATATTTTCTTGGAAAACGAAGGCAATGGAACCTTTAAAAACTCAACGGAGCGAGTTGCTTTTCACACCAACAAAGCCGGAATGATTACTGATGCTGTTTGGACAGACATTGATGGTGATAACAAAAAAGACCTAGTGACGGTTTCCGATTGGGGAACGCCAAAAATATTCAAGAATACAGGACGTCGACTTTCTAATTACGAATCCTCTTTGGATAGCTTACACGGATGGTGGGGCGTGATCAAAGAAACAGATATCGATAATGATGGTGACATCGACTTTGTCATTGGAAACCAAGGAAAGAATGCGCATTACATTCCGAAAAAAGGAAGTCCGATGAAGATTTGGATCAATGATTTTGATGACAACGGAACTATCGAACAAATTATGACACAAAACATCGATGGTAAAGATTATCCTTTGCATCAGAAAAAAGAATTGGTGAATCAGTTGGTTTCTTTGAAGAAAAGAAACTTAAAAGCGTCGGATTACGCCAGAAGAACCATTCAAGAACTCTTCTCAAAAGAGGTGATTGATGTATCTGACGTAAAGCAAGCCGAGATCACTGCATCTGTGGTTGCCATTAATGAAGGTAATGGAAAGTTTACCATTCAAGAATTGCCGGATCGTGCTCAATTGTCGTGTATCTGCGGAATTGAAAGCGTTGACATCAATAATGATGGGTATCAAGACTTGATCATGGCAGGAAACAATCACGAATACAAACCTCAATACTCAAGATTGGATGCTGGTTATGGGGATGTGCTATTGAATGATGGAAACAATAATTTCCAATGGCAAGACTACAACACTAGCGGTTTCTTCGTGAAAAACGAGGTGAAGCACATCAAAGAATTCAAAGACAAGAATGGTAAAAAGTACTTGTTTTTAGCCATTAACAATGAAACTCCAAAAGTATTCGCAGCGGATGAATAAATCAGGATGGATTTTATTATTAGTTGCGAGTCTTTTCATCAGTTGCAACTCAAAAGAAGGGAGTTTGTTCGTTTCTAAAAAATCTAAAGACACCAATATTACTTTTCAAAATAAGGTGGCCTCTACAGACGAATTAAACATTCTAGACTATCTCTATTTCTACAATGGTGGAGGTGTTTCTGTGGGCGACATCAATAATGATGGACTGCCAGATATTTACTTGACTGCCAATCAATCTAAAAACAAATTATACCTCAACAAAGGAAACTTCCAATTTGAAGACATCACGGAGAAAGCAGGTGTTGCAGGAAGAAATAGTTGGGATACGGGAACTGCGATGGCGGATGTGAATGGAGATGGTTTGCTAGATATTTACACCTGTGCAGTTGTTGGGATCAATGGATTTGATGGTCACAACCAACTGTTCATCAACAATGGTGATAATACGTTTACTGAAAAATCAGCTCAATACGGATTGGACTTCGACACCTTTAGTTCCAATGCAACTTTCTTTGATTATGATTTGGATGGTGACTTAGATATGTACCTATTGAATCATGCCGTACATACACAAAATTCATTCGGAAAGGCAGAGCTACGAGAAAAACGCAACTATGAAACCGGTGATCGATTATTAAGAAATGACGGCGACAAGTTCACAGATGTGAGTGAAGAAGCAGGTATTTATGGCGGAATTAACAGTTATGGTTTGGGATTGGCTGTTGCCGATTTCAACAAGGACGGTTATCCTGATATTTACATTGGTAACGATTTTCATGAAGACGATTACTATTACTTGAACCAAGGTGATGGAACTTTCAAAGAATCGCTTCGCTCCTATTTTGGACATACTTCACGCTTCTCGATGGGAAGCGATGTGGGTGACATCAACAACGATGGTTGGCCAGATTTGATGAGTTTAGATATGTTGCCAGAAGACGAAGCTGTTGTCAAAGCTTCAGAAGGTGATGACAACTTCCAAACGCTCAAATTACGAACAGAACGATATGGATATTACTATCAGTTTACACGTAATATGCTATACATCAACCAAAAAGACAATGTGTTTACTGAGACCGCATTATTAAGCGGTGTTGCAGCAACCGACTGGAGTTGGAGTGTTCTGATTGAAGACTACAACCAAGATGGAAATCAAGATTTGTTTGTTTCCAACGGAATTCCAAAGCGTCCGAATGATCTGGATTTTATCAAGTTTGTTTCCAGCGAAAAAATCAAGAACAAGATCAATCAAACCAAATTGGTCGACAAAGAAGCATTCAATTTGATGCCTTCAGGAAAAGTTCATAATTATATTTACGAAGGAACTCCATCCATTACATTCAAAGATCAATCAGGAAAATGGATTTCCAAAGACACCTTAGTTTCAGGTGCTACTGCTTATGGAGATTTCGACAATGATGGTGACTTGGATTTAGTCATCAACAACCTAAACAGTGAAGTCTCTATTCTGGAAAATCAGACCAATGAGGCGGCCAATTATTTGAAGATCAACCTTTCCTATACTGACAAGAACAAATTTGGAATCGGAACAAAAGTTTACTCGTACAGCGATGACAAACTACAATACAAAGAGTTATTCACTTCAAGAGGATTCCAAGCGAGTTCGCAACCCATGATCCATTTTGGATATAGCACTCAAACGGAAGTTGATTCCATTCGTGTGGTTTGGCCCAATGGAACTTCGCAATTATTAAAAAACATTCCAACGAACCAATCATTAACGATTGAATACCAGCAAACAGATGCTCCTTATTCAACTCTAAAAGAAATTAGCAAACAACTCTTTACCAAAGTCGAGGACAACCTAAACATCAATTACGAACACAAAGAAGATGCGTATATCGATTTTCAAAGATTGCCTTTGATTCCATTCAAAGTTTCAGAATTAGGTCCTGCAGTTGTTGTAGGGGATTTGAATGAAGACGGAAAAGACGATATTTTCTTTGGAAGCTCTAAGTACAGACAATCTTCGATCTTCCTTCAAACAGATGAAGGTTTTGAAATCCAAGAATTTACAAATACCAAAGATGCAGTCTATGAAGATGTATCCGCGGTGATTGCCGATTTTGACAACGATCAAAAGAACGATCTTTTCATCGCTTCTGGAGGTGCCGACTTTTCCAATGTTCGACCTGAACTTTCGGATCGCGTTCTTTACGGAAAAGATTCACTTGCAACCTCGAATCTCATCGAAGGTTTGACAGACAATGCCTCTGTAGTGATCTCAAACGATGTGGACAATGACGGTGATCTTGACCTTTTTGTGGGAAACAATGTAGTCACCAACAAATACGGTCAAATACCTTCTTCCTACATCCTATACAATAACAACGGCTTCTCAAAAGAGAATGTTCAGAAGTTGGATATTGGAATGGTAACGGATGCTATTTGGTCTGATTTTGATGCTGATGGAACTCAAGATTTAATTATCGTAGGAGAATGGATGTCGCCACTATTCTTCAAAAATGACAATGGCAAATTCGTTGAGCAGAACATGACGAAAGGATCCTTAAACGGATTATGGCAAAGCATCATTGAATTCGATATTGATCAAGATGGAGACCTAGATTATCTTTTAGGAAACTGGGGAACGAATACCAAGTTCACCGCTAGTTCTAAAAAACCATTGAAACTCTATCACAAAGATTTTGATGGAAACGGAACATTTGAATCTGTTGCCGTGAGCTATAAAAATGGACAATACTATACAACCAATTCTTTTGATGAATTGACATCTCAAATGCCATTTCTACGAAAGAAATATCCATCGTATAAAGAGTTTGCTGGACAATCGGATGAGCAGATTTTCACCAAGAAAACCCTCAAAGAAAGCAAGCTTTTGGAAGTGCATGAACTCAATTCAGGATATTTAGAAAACAACAATGGAAAATTTGATTTTGTTCCATTCAATGAAGATCTTCAGGTCTCTCCTATCAAGACCTTTGTGAAATTCGATTTTGATAGAGATCAGAAAGATGAGGTCTTAGCAGCAGGAAACTTCTTTGGCGTGGCACCTTACCATGGAAGATTTGATTCATTCTCAGGAGCCTTGATTCAAAGCGCTGAAGATGTAACTTTAGGAAATGAGCTAGGGCTAGATTTGAATCTTAAGTCCGCGAGACATTTGAACATCATAAACATAAATAAAAAACCATACTTACTAGTAACATTTAATAACGATAAAGCTCAATTGTATGAGATTAGCACTCAATAAAGGAAGAATTTTAGCAGCTGTATTGGCAATCTCCATTTTGTACTCTTGCGAAAAGCCAGAACCGATTGTGGTCACATCCGAAGATTTTCATGCCAGTGTAGACAAGTTAACGGAGGTAATGATTCATGATATCTTTTCACCTCCAGTAGCAAGCAGAGTCTATGTATATCCAAACATCGCCGCTTATGAGATCATTTCTCAAGGAGGAAACTTCAGATCATTAAGTAATCAATTGCCAGGTCTGACGCCTGTACCTAGTCCAAAAGATTCAACCATCAATTTGAATTTGGCTGCATTGATCGCTCATATGGAAATGGGGAAAAAGTTGATCTTTTCTGAAGATAAAATCAATGTATATCGAGATAGCTTGTTCAATGCATGGGAACAACAAAACTCTAAAGAATTCAAAGATTCGCAAGCGTATGCTCAGCAGGTGTTGGATCATCTTTCTGAATGGATTAAAAAAGACAACTACGCACAGACAAGAACCATGTCTAAATTTACCGTAGATACTGATGATCCTTCCAGATGGCAACCTACTCCACCCGCATACATGGATGGAATTGAGCCGCACTGGAATAAAATCAGAACCTTAGTGTTGGATTCTGCAGCACAATTCAAGCCTAAGAAACATCCAGAATTCTCGCTAAAAAAGAACAGCGATTTCTACAAGGAATTGAAAGAAGTATATGACATCAGTCAACGAATCACTAAAGCAGGTGACAATTCTGAAGAAATTCAGATTGCACAATTCTGGGACTGCAACCCTTATGTTTCTGTGACCAGAGGACACTTGATGTTTGCTACAAAAAAGATCACTCCGGGAGCACACTGGATTGGAATTACCAAGATTGCTACTAGAAAGAGTAACTTCGATCTTGAAAACACCATTTTCGCTTACACAAAAACATCCATCGGTATTTTTGAAGCTTTCATTAGCTGTTGGGATGAGAAATATAGAAGTAACTTGATTCGTCCAGAAACATTGATTAACGACTTGATTGATGACAGCTGGCAACCTATTTTACAAACACCACCATTTCCAGAATACACCAGTGGTCACTCGGTAGTATCAGGATCAGCGTCTACGGTGTTGACCTCTATTTTTGGTGATGATTTTGCCTTTGACGACGATACAGAAATTCCATATGGATTACCAATTCGATCCTTCAAATCCTTCAAGGCAGCAGCAGACGAAGCTGCCATTAGTAGGATGTATGGTGGAATTCATTATAGAGCTGCTGTAGATGTTGGGGTTGGCCAAGGAAGAGGTGTTGGTAGCTTGGTGGTAGAAAAATTAAAAATGAAGAAATAAAAGACACTCCTTAAACTCAAGGTTTCACTCATAGTGAAGCCTTGAGTTTAAGACTGAAATGAAATTCTGCTTTTCAAATGAAAAAATGCTTAGGATACATACTTTTATTACTACTCTTGGCAACAGGAGTTTGGTACTTATTCATCAAAGAATACGATTATCAAGTAACCTTTGAAGCGAAACATCCTCCAGGGATTGTTTATCAAAAACTACTGAACTGGAATCAAGGAAGAGCTACAAAAGAAGAATATACTATTCTAAGTAAGACTCCATTTTCTGAGGTGGAATTAGAATTGGATCAAGACAGTATAAAAACCTTGATGAAATGGGAATTCTACAGTATTTCGGATTCAGTAACTAAGGTCAAAATTCATTTCAAAGATCAAGAAAACAGTCTTTTAGAGCGATTAAAGTTCTTGGTTGGTCAGTCTGGTTTTGTCAAAAACAGCATCAAGACTGCAAAAAAGGTGCGCACGGAACTGATTGCCCACAATACGAGATACCGCATAAATATTCCCGAAGTTTCAGTGATGCCAGCAAGACGCTGTGCTTGCACCAAAACCGACTCTATCAAAATGCTCTTGAAAGCAAACAATATGATGCGAGAAAACGAGAAGTTGGCATACTTTCTTGTTCGAAATGGTTTGTCGGTCACCGACTTTCCTCTCTTACAAGTGACACGCTGGAATCAGGATACAGAAGAGATCGATTTTGAGTTTTGCTTCCCTGTGCCCAAAGACAAAGAAGACTTTTTGCCCATTGAAGGCGTTTATTTAAAAACATTCCCCGAACAAAAGGCATTAAAGACTATATTTAATGGAAATTATTTGATCTCTGACAGAGCATGGTACAGAGCTGTTGATTATGCAGAAAGAAATCAAATCGACATAGAGCCCTACCCGATCGAGTTTTATTACGATGATCCTCATTCGGGAACGAACGAACTCGACTGGAAAGCTGAGGTATTTTTTCCCCTAAAAGACAACAAGCAACTTAACTAATTTACTATGATCAAAAAACCACGCCTGTCCTTTTGGCAAATCTGGAACATGAATGTCGGATTCTTCGGGATTCAATTTAGCTTTGGATTACAACAATCAGCGGTAAATCCAATTTTTGAATTTTTAGGGGCTCATCACGATGAACTTCCTTTGTTGAATTTAGCTGGACCAGTTACTGGTTTATTAATTCAACCAATTATCGGAGCCATCTCAGATAAAACGTGGTCGCCGAAATGGGGAAGACGAAAACCTTTCTTCTTAATTGGAGCCATTTTAGCAAGTTTGTGTTTGTTCGCATTCCCATTCAGTCCAGAACTTTGGTTTGCAGTAGGATTGCTTTGGCTTTTAGATGCTGCCAACAATACAGCGATGGAACCTTACCGTGCCTTTGTGGGTGACAAGTTACCAGACAAACAGTTGACCTTCGGATATCAAATGCAAAGTTTGTTTGTAGGTGCTGGAATTACAGTAGCGAATTTCTCCCTTTGGTTGTTCCAAGATTGGTTTGCCGATGCAAACGGAGCAGACGTCACCAATGCCATTCCTACATGGGTATATTATTCGTTCTTCTTAGGGGCGCTGGCTTCTATTGCTACAGTAATGTGGTCCGTTTGGAAAACTCCTGAAATACCTCCTACCGAGGAAGAACTCAAAGAAATTCAAGAATTCAATGAAGGGAAACCCAATCCTTTGATACAGATCATAAGTGCTCTGATTGTGGTGCTATCAGTTCCTATTATTGCTGGGCTAGGAATAGGTTACTTCGTTCCTTACCTCTTTGAAAATTACAATTTACTGGTGATCATTATGCTGGTCATAGCCTTTTTCTGGTTGTTCTTTTTATACAAGCTTATTAAAAACAATCCCGATAAGAGCTCGGTCAAAAAGTTTGGCGATCTACTGATGCCATTGATGGAAGCCTCCGAAGCTATTGGAGAAATGCCTAAGTTTATGTGGCGACTGGCAGCGGTATATTTCTTCCAATGGTATGCGCTGTTCATTTATTGGCAATTTATATCACCTATGCTGAAAGCTTCTATTCCTGGAATTACGGCTGAAGAAGCCCTGGCACAAGTAGGACTCATGAATGGAACCTACAACTTTGTGACGATGATTGTGGCTTTGGCATTAGTACCGCTAGCTGCAAAATATGGATCTAAAAAAATATATGTCTCCAGTTTATTCCTGACGGCCATTGCCATGCTATCCATGCCATTTATCACGAATGAATATGCACTCTTGGCACCCATGCTCCTTTTGGGTATTGGATGGGCAGCTATGATGGGGATACCGTATGCGATGGTTTCAAAAGTGATTCCTTCAAACAGAAGAGGAGTTTATATGGGAATCGTAAATATGATGATTGTAATTCCAATGTTGATCGAAACGGTATCATTTGGACCCATTGTAAAATATCTATTGGGTGATAGCGCGATCAACGCAATTCTATTTGGTGGAGTTTTCTTTGCAATCTCTGCTTTCTTAGCACTTCGTTTGAACATGCCAAAAGAAGAAGCTGAGTCATGAAAAACTTAGGGATTAAAATCTCACTATACCTAAACTATTTTGTTTTTGCCATACTACTGAATAGTGTAGGTATTGTGATTGAACGCGTACAAGAAGTCTATAAAATTACCGAATCTGATGCCTCTGTTTTAGAAGCATATAAGGATTTACCTATTGCCATTGTATCTTTTGTGATTGCATCCTTTTTACCACGATTTGGATATAAAAAAGCCATGCTCACTGGTTTGGCTATTGTATTCTTTGGATGTCTACAAATGATCTTTGGAAATACATTCTATGCCACCAAAGTCATGTTCTTGATGATTGGTGTAGGCTTCGCTCTCATCAAATTATCTGTATATACATTGGTAGGAATCTTCACCACTAGTAAAAAAGAACACGCTTCTATGATGAGTTCTATTGAAGGATTCTTTATGGTAGGAATTGCCTCGGCGTATTTCTTATTTCCAGCATTCTATTCCGACCATGGAGGAAACCCAGATTCATGGTTAAATGTTTACTATGTGATTTGTGGATTGGTGTTGCTGTCCTTCTTGTTCTTACTTTTCTCTAAAGTGGAATATCAAGTAGAAACAGCAGGCTCTTCTATGAAGGAAGACTTAGTTCAATATGCAAAATTGATCATTGTTCCTTTGGTAGGAGTATTCATTGTGTCCGCGTTTTTGTTTGTGATGATTGAACAAGGAATCATGACTTGGCTGCCAACTTTCAACAAGAAGATATTTAATTTCAGTCCAACATTGGGAGTACAAATGGCCAGCATTTTAGCATTAACCTTAGCTTTAGGAAGGTTCATTGCTGGATACCTCACCAAATACATCAATTGGGTTGTTTTAGTGATCGTTTGCATCTTTATTTCTGGAGGAATCTTAATGTTTATTCTTCCTCAATTGAATGTAAATACGGATAGTGTTGTGGAAATAAGTAGCATCACCGATATCCCATGGTTAGGTTTTGTTTTGCCTATTATTGGATTGTTTATCGCTCCAATTTATCCACTCTTAAACTCAACAGTCTTAAGTTCATTACCTAAAAAGTTACATTCGCCTATGTCGGGATTAATCATCATCTTTTCTGCATTAGGAGGAACTTTAGGTTCAAGAATTGTGGGTGAATTATTTGGGGAAGTTGGTGGAATCAAAGCCTTCTACTTTTTATTAATCCCAATGGCATTATTGATTGTATTTGTGATTTTAGTAGATCGGCTTTCTAGAAAAAACACAACTATTTCAGCATGACCTTTTCTTTAGAAATAGAAACTTATTTAAGTAAGCTTTTAGCTCAAGAAGATACAGACGGTGATAAGAAAATCACCATTGAAGACAAAGGTCCAAAAGAGTTTGCCATTACTTCTGAAGATGGACATACTGAAGTGATCAAAGGGACTTATCATCTTTCCAATTTGCTGCAAGAGTTGGTGATCCAAAAGTTTGAAGGAAAATCGATTGCCGCAATTTCCATGGATAAAATTCGTGAGCTTCCCGTTGAGCGAGTTTCAAGAATGATTCGGGATTATTACTGGAAGGGACTTACAAGAACCATGGACAAAGATGGAGTTGCTACCTTGATTAGTGATACTAAGAATGATTCGCTCACAGCCGAATTATTACCAGTCTATGTTCCTTTTGAGGATCAAAAAGCATACAATTATTATCAAGAATTAGAAAAGAATCTGCCAATTACAGCAGTTCAACTTCCTGAAAATATCACACCTGAGTATGTAAAGTCTATCGATAAAAAACCAGGTATTTTAAGTCTAAAGCTTGAGGATGACAATGGTAAAATCAAAGGAGTTCCCTTTGTTGTTCCCGGTGGTCGCTTCAATGAAATGTATGGCTGGGACAGTTATTTCGAATCTGTAGGTTTGTTGTTGGATGGTAAAGTGCATTTGGCGAAAGCCATGGCAGATAATTTCCAATATCAGATTGAACATTATGGAAAGATTTTAAATGCCAATCGATCTTACTATTTAACCAGAACACAGCCTCCCTTCTACTCGAGTTTGATTCGTGAGGTTTATGAATTGACTAAGGATAAAGGTTGGTTAGAAAGTCATTTGAAAACCGCCATCAAAGAATACGAAACTGTTTGGATGGTACAAGGAAAAAGATTGACTGAAAACGGGCTAAACCGATATTTAGCTGAAGGAATTGGAATTCCTCCAGAGACCGAAGAGGGTCACTTTGATGCCATTATTCAACCACTAGCAGAAGCTTTGAATATTTCGATCGGAGAATACCTTCAACAATACGATTCAGGAAACATCAAAAATGCAGATTTGGATTTGTATTTCTTGCATGACAGAAGTGTACGCGAATCAGGCCATGACACCTCCTATCGACTGGATGGAAACTGTGCAGATTTGAATTTGGTAGAACTCAACGCCATGTTGTACAAATATGAAACTGATTTTACCGAGGTCATTCGTGAAGAATTCAATGATAAGTTTCTTCACTATAACTCCCAGTATTGGAATCAAAAAGCTGCAGAAAGAAAAGAAGTCATCAATCAATACATGTGGAATGAAGCAGATGGCATGTACTTCGACTTTGATATCACCAAAAATCAACAAACTGATTTTGTTGCCGTCACGACATTAACTCCTCTTTGGGCGAATTTATGTTCCAAAGAACAAGCTGAAAAACTTGTAAAAACAGCTGTTCCTATCTTAAAAGAAAAAGGAGGTTTGGCGGGTTGTACCAAAGAAAGTGTCGGAATCATTTCTGAAAGTAGACCTCAACGTCAGTGGGATTACCCGAACGGTTGGGCTCCACATCAAATGATGATCTGGCGAGGACTATTGAATTATGGATATCAAGAAATCACGCAAGAATTGATTTACAGATGGTTGTATATGATCACAAGAAATGCGGTGGATTATAATGGAACCATTCCAGAAAAATATGATGTGGTAGAAGCAACCCATAAAGTATTTGCTGAATACGGGAATGTAGGTACAGATTTCAATTATATTACGCAAGAAGGCTTTGGCTGGATGAATGCTTCCTATCAATACGGATTGTCTCTTTTAAATCAGGAATTGAGAACGAAGTTGAATGACCTAGAAGTTCCTGACCAACTATTTAACTAACTGAATGAAATTATCTAATTTTAACTCCATGAAGAAACTGTGCTATTTATTTATCTGCTCTATGTTACTATTGGCTTGTGGCAAAGAGGCGAAAAAAACGGAGGAAAAACCTGTAGAGGAGAAATCTCTCATGGAAATGACTCCTAAAGAGTTCAAAGAGAATCTGCATAAAAACTCAACGATAACATTGGTCCCTTTGAATGCAAAGAAAATGAGCAATGGAATTGGCCCGATTAAGTCGTTCAATTTTGGGGATTTTGATACAGAAATATCAAAAAAAGGAGAGAAAATCTTCAAACAAAAATGTACCATTTGTCATAAAACGGATAAAAAAATGATTGGTCCTGCTATGAAAGGAATCTATAACAAAAGAAGTCCTGCTTGGGTCATGAACATGATGCTCAATCCAACGGAAATGTTGAAGAAAGATTCTACTGCAATTGCCTTGCTAAAGGAATATAATAATGTTCCTATGATCGATCAGAACTTATCTGAAGAAGATGCTCGTGCCTTAGCAGAATATTTCAGAACCTTATAAACATCGATCTTACATCGAAAAAAAGGACAACATAGGGAGTTATGAGTTCGAACATCAAGCGATGGCAACTCAATTTCACCTAGAGATTGTTGGCGTACAACAGGAAGATGCAGAAAATGCCGCGACCTTATGTTTCCGAAAAATTGACGAACTCGAATTACTCTTAAGTCGATTTGTCCCTGATAGCGATATAAGTCGTATCAACAGGATGGAATCTGGAGATGAGCTCATGATCGATTATGAGACTTGGCAGGTTCTCAAAGAATCCATCAAAATTCAACAAGAAACACAAGGTGCATTCAATATTGGAGTTGCAGAATACATGAATATCTTCCGAGCGACCAAACAAGGAATACTCTCCAGTTTTGAGATGACCAATGCACTTGCATCCGCTTTTGAAGAGGTTCAAAATTCTAGCATCTATGTAGATCCCGAGTCTCCTAAAATATATTGCCTCAACCAAGGAATGAAATTCGACCTAGGAGCTATTGGTAAAGGATTTGCTATTGATCAACTAACCGTTCTTTTGGAAGAGCTAGAAATTCAAAACTATGCCATCAATGTTGGGAATAGTACAGTCCTAGTGAAAGGAAAATCTGCGAGTCAAGATTATTGGGGATTTACCTTGTCATCGGCAAAGAAAGAAGTTCCTCTTGAATTGAAAGATGTTTCTATCAGCGCCTCTGGAACCTTCTACCAAGGGCAACATATTTTTGATCCCAGAACAGGGCAAAATGATTTTAAAAGTTGCTATGATCGAGTTTGGGTCGCGAGCAAAAGTGCGGCGATTTCTGATGCCTACTCTACTGCCTGTTTTTTGTTGAATCAAGAGTCGTTAAAAGAAATCGTTCATAGCAACTCAAAAATTGATTGGATTGCCATCAGTCAACAAGGAAAAATTGAATTTATTGGTCAAAATCATGTACCTTTAAAACAATTCTAAGAGTTGATATAATTTCCCCATTTTAATCAAACCAAAACGATTATAGTCATGAAATCGCCTTACAATACAAACCGAAGAAATTTCTTAAAAAGTTCTGTTCTTGCAGGAACAGGTTTAGTACTTGCCAATCCATTTAGCGCTTCCGCCATGAACATTAGTGCCAACGACAAAGTCAATGTGGCTGTTGTCGGTTGTGGAGGAAGAGGTTCAGGAATGATTTTTAGTAATATTCCAAAGATTCCTAGTGCCAATCTTGTGGCTGTTTGTGATATTGTTGAAAGCAGACGTGAAAGAGCAAAGAACCAATTCAACAAGCGATACAATACCAAAGTAAAAGCTTATGAGAACTTTTACGAAATGATTGAAAAGGAAAATTTGGATGCCATCGCCATGGCAACACCAGATTTCTGGCATATGAAGCATGCAGTAGATGCACTAAATGCTGGTATTCATGTGTACTGTGAAAAAGCCATGTCCAACAATATTGAGGATGCAAGAAAGATGGCAGAAGCCATGAAGAAAACTGGGAAGTTGTTGCAAATTGGTCGACAAAGACGAAGCAATGATCGATATCGATTTACACATCAAATCTTATTGGAAAGAGAGAAAATGTTTGGTCGATTGACACATGCCATGGGACAATGGAATCGCTCCAAAATTTGGACCATGAAACCCAACAAGCAGGACAAACTTGATTTGAAGAAGCTCAAACAATATGGTTTTGATACCATCGATCAAGTATATAATTGGAGAAATTACACCAAACTCGGAGGCGGTGTTGTTTCGGATCTAGGATCACATCAAATTGATATTTTTAACTGGTTCTTAGGAAGCTACCCACATACTGTGTATGCTACAGGAAATAATTCCTACTTCGGCTTAGAACAAGCCGATACGATGGCGACTATTTTAGAATATGACACTCCAAACGGACCTGCTATTGGAATCTATGAAAACATTTCTAACTCGAGAGCCATTGGAGTTTATGAGCGTTTTATTGGTGATGACGGAGCCTTTATTATCTCTGAAGGAAAGGACAATAAAATCTATCGTGAATCAAAAGTAGAGGCCAAAGCTTGGCAAAAGTATATCGACAAAGGATACATCAGCAATCTGGCATCCATGCAGAAATACAAGGCCAAAGAATCGGGTGATTCCGGAATCAAAGAAACGGCTCCACAGATCAGTTATGATATCAACAAAATGAAGGATATGGACAAGGTCTATAACCTAGCAGCACATACTGCACACTTGTACAACTTCATTGAAACCGTGCGGGAAAAAGAAACCTTGAATTACGATGCGATTACTTCTTATAAATCGGAAGTTTGTATTTATAAGATTCACGAAGCCATTAATGCGGGTGGAGCAAAAATCAAAATTGATCCTTCAGAATACGAGATTTAATTCGAAGATATATTCAAAATAAAGAAGCCTCAGTCATAGACTGAGGCTTCTTTATTTTAGTTGATTTCGGTTTACCAATTTAAGGACATCACGCGACCGTTTCCAGCTTCACTTTCTGGAATACAACCGTCTTGTCTTCCTGGCACAGGGTCGTACCAAAGTACTTTCTCTCCGATGGTTTCATTCAGCTTCCAACCCCACATAGTCATTCCACGAATACCATCGAGAATAGCAAAAGTTGCGGCATCTTGATCAGGTTTTGCATTTGGATCCTTTTCAACAGCTTCCATAAACTCTCCTAACTTCTTTTGGTATCCTTCTTGTACTTCTTTCGAAGACTTCAAATACTTTGCTAAGAATTGATCAAACTCTTCCTTGCTTCCTTTGGACATTGCTTTACCGAAAGTATCAGTAAAAGTAGCATTCATAGATGCCATTCCCATTTTCACAAAAGCTTGATCTTGTTCATCCATTACTTCCTTCCAGTATGAATCGACAAATTTATAGATTCCCAATTCTCCAGCACCCGGAATATTGGCATCAGATGGAATAATCAAATCCACAATCTGTACCAAAGCTTTCCCATCTTCTGGACTCACGAATACTGGAACAAAACTAGGTTCGCTCGTACAACTTTGTAGTAAATTCATCACAGTAGGAGTGGCGACTAAAAATCCTACTCCCAACCCTAAACTTTTAACGGCTTCTCTTCTATTCATAATAAGCTATTTAAAGGTTTCCTTTTTTCAATTGTTCAACAGCATAATTCGCCGCTCGCGCTGTAAGCGCCATATACGTCAAAGACGGATTCTGACATCCTGCGGATGTCATAGCGGCTCCATCCGTTACAAATACATTCGGTACTGAATGAACTTGATTCCATTTGTTCAATACAGAAGTCTTTGGATCTCTACCCATACGAGCAGTTCCCATTTCATGGATTCCCAATCCTGGTGCACCAGGACTGTCCATTGGACGGACGTCTTTAAATCCAGCCTTCTCTAACATGTTCATCGCCTGCTCAATCATATCTTTACGCATCTTCCACTCGTTCTCTTTCCACTCAGCATCAAAAGTCACTGTTGGCAATCCCCATTGATCTAACTTATCATAATCAAGATACATTCTGTTTTCGTGATATGGTAAACATTCTCCGAATCCCATCAATCCCATAGACCAACCTCCAGGCTTGATAATCGCTTCTTTCAATTCTTGACCGTATCCTAATTCGGCTACTGACTCCTGCCAGTTGTCTTTACTAGCGCCTCCTTGGTATCCATATCCTCTTAGGAAATCTTTTTGATCTGTATCTCCGCCTAAGTTTCTAAACCTAGGAATGTAAATTCCATTGGGTCTTCTTCCTTTGTAATACTTATCCTCAAAACCATCGAAGGTTCCATAAGCACCCGCTTTAAAGTGGTGATCCATTAAGTTGTGTCCCAATTCTCCTGAATCATTCCCCATTCCATTCGGGAAACGATCGGATTTCGACTGTAGCAAAATAGATGTTGAAGCAATGGCAGAAGCACATAAGAAAACTACTTTTGCTTTATACTCAATCGATTCTTTGGTTTCTGTATCAATCACTCGAACACCCGCTGCCTTTTTCGTCTTCTTATCATAAATCACTTCATGAACAATAGAATTCGGTCTTAAGGTCATATTTCCTGTGGCATCCGCAGCTGGTAAGGTAGAGGAGTTACTACTGAAGTAAGCTCCAAACGGACAACCGCGCATACATCTATTTCTAAACTGACAGTTCACTCTTCCTTTTCCTGGTTTCGTTCCTTCAGTAATATGGGCAGCACGACCAATGGTCAATACTCTGTCATCGTAGTTTTCACCAATCGATTCTTTTAAGTGCGTTTCCACACAGTTCAATTCCATCGGCTTTAAGAACTTACCATCTGGTAACTGAGGCAAACCTAAGTTTTCTCCACTAACTCCAATATATTCTTCTACATAATCGTACCAAGGTGCAATGTCCTTATATCGAATAGGCCAGTCTACTCCATTACCATCTTTTTTATTGGCTTCAAAATCAAAATCACTCAAGCGGTAACTTTGTCGACCCCACATAATAGATCTTCCTCCTACATGATATCCACGCATCCAATCAAACCTCTTTTCTTCATTATATGGATGTTCCAAATCATTCACAAAATAATGACTGTGCGTTTTTCTGGTCGTATATCCAGTTCTGTGCTGTTTTTCTTGCTTCTTGATGTCTTCTTGGGTAGGTTGCCCTCCAAAAGGCAGGTCCCAAGGATCCAAATTTGCTGTAGTGTAATCTTCTGGGTGACTGATCATTCTTCCTCGTTCCAAAACCAAGGTTTTTAGACCTTTTTCACACAACTCTTTTGCGGCCCATCCACCAGAGATTCCTGTTCCTACAACAATAGCGTCAAATTCGGTTTGATTCATAAGTTTTTGATGTTTTTTTAAACTTTATGTTGCAATGGTCGTTTTCACTCCCATTATTGATTTCGCAATGAAAGGTTGAGCATATTTCTATTTCGATAAAATGAGATATGCTTTATTACGTTTTCGCTATGAATGTACTATTTTTCTGAAAATTATCCTTAATATTATTCCCTAATTCATAGACTATTATCAACTAAAACGATTTCGTATGAAGAAATTCATTCTATTTGGGATTTTGTCCCTATTTTTTTTAACATCTTGTGATACCGAAGCCAAAAAAACTGAAAAAAAAACAGTGGAAGTAGAACAACCAAAATATAAATTTTCATTAGCACAATGATCTCTGAATAAAGAAGTTTTTGGAGGAAAAAAAGGTGACATAAATTTTTA
>CAZTFN010000042.1:0-20143 GCA_964612905.1 uncultured Flavobacterium sp.
AACGTCTCAGATGCGAACGGTAATTTACTTTTTTATACAGACGGAATTACGGTGTACAATCGAGATCATGCGGTCATGCAGAATGGAAATGGTCTGACAGGTGATCCTTCCAGTACACACTCGGCCATTATTGTTCCTAAACCTGAAGATCCCGACATCTATTATATTTTTACTGTAGACGACGTTGCAGGACCTAATGGGTTACGATATTCGGAAGTTGATCTAAGCCTAGACAGTGGTTTGGGAGCCGTTACTGCCAATAAAAACATTGAGCTCGACACGCCTACTACGGAAAAAATTACGGCCATTCGAAGTTCAATAGCCAACGAATATTGGGTGGTAAGTCACCGATGGAATAGTGATGAGTTCATCGCCTATAATATTTCGGATCTCGGTATCAATACAACACCTGTTGTGAGTGCCGTAGGAAGTGTGGTAGAAGGTGCAATTGCCAATAGCATCGGGCAAATGAAAATCTCTCCAGATGGAACCCGATTAATCAGAACTCAGTGGACGCTGAACGAAGTACAATTATTTGACTTTGACGCTGCCACGGGAGTCGTCTCCAATCCATTGACCGTTGTAGACCCAACGGATTTTGGAAACGCGGTCTCTATCTATGGTTTGGAATTTTCTTCAAACAGTAGAGTGTTATACGGTAGCAGTTTTGGCGGACATATTTATCAATGGGATCTTGAAGCGGGTTCAGAAGCCGATATTCAAGCGTCGAGAATCCAACTAAGTATTAGCACAGACCAATACGGTTCCATGCAATTGGCCACTGATGAAAAAATTTACATCACAAAGTTTTCAACCGTCATTGATGTCATCAACAATCCCAATGAGGTAGGAACAGGCTGTGATTTTCAAAGGGATGAAATACAGCTAGGAGGAAGATCGGCTATCTATGGATTGCCGCCGTTTATTCAATCCTTTTTAAGTCCAACTTTACAAATTGAAGGTGTTTGCTTTGGAGACACCACCATGTTTACACTCAGTAATATAGATACCGCTGTCTGGGATTTTGACGATCATGCTTCAGGTGCTAACAACACCTCTACAGAATTATCTCCCAGTCATGTCTTTACTGCTCCCGGAACATATGAAGTTTCAGTTCAAGTGACCTCAGGAAATGAATCTGGAACAGTTACAGAAACGGTTATCATCTATGATCAACCTACCATCGCTACCGCTCCTGATGATATTGAAATCTGCGACATCGATAATAACGGTGTGGAAGTCTTTGATTTTACGCCTCAAATTGCACAAATCTTGGGTACACAAAATCCTACCATCTTTGAGGTGACACTAGCTTTGGATGCAAATTTCACATCGCTCATTACAGACCCAACCAACTATACCAATACGAACACAGTAGAAACTGTTTTTTATCGGATTAGCAACCAGTCCAATGTTCAGTGTGCTGCTGAAGGATCTTTTCAACTAACTGTTTTTAATGGGGTGAATGTTCCTGATAACATCACCGATTATGAGCTTTGTGATGACGCTACTGATGGTGACGATACAAACGGATTTATAAATACCTTTCTTCTATCTGATAAGGATGCTGAAATTTTAGCCTTGGTAAATCCTACCGATTATGAGGTAAATTATTTCATTACGCAAGATGATGCAATCAACAATAGCAACCCCTTAGACAAGACTGCTTTCTATCAGAATGCAACTGCAAACTCGCAAACGATTTACGTGAGAGTGAATGACGTGATTAGTGGATTGTGTGTGGATACTTCCTTGCAGTTTGACCTTGTTGTAAACCCTTTACCCACTGTAGCTCCTAGTGTTGAGTTGCGCCAATGTGATACTGATACAGACGGGTTTAGCTCGTTTAATTTGAATGAAGCAGCTCAAGAAGTTTCGTCCAACTTTACCAATGAAACTTTCGTGTTCTATCCAACTTTGATTGATGCTCAAAACAATACGAATGAAATTACGAATTCAATCGCTTACGAAAATCAGACGGTCACCACAGATAAGGTTTGGGTAAGAACCATTTCTGACGACGGATGCTACAGGATTTCAGAAGTTGACTTGATTGTTTCCACCACAGGAATTCCCGCTAGTTTTCAACGCAGTTTTGTGGAGTGTGATGACTTTTTGGATATCAACGGAGACGACAACGCAAACAATGATAATACGGATGGAATCACAACTTTTGATTTTAGCTCTGTGACCGACGACGTTACTGCTTTGTTCCCGCCATCTCAACAACTGATCATTCTCTATTATAGAAATGAGGCTGATGCTTTGGCTGAACAAAACCCAATTGATGACCCAAGTTCATACAGAAATATTGGATATCCAAGCACGCAACAAATATACATTCGCGTGGATAGTGAGTTGGACAATGATTGTCTAGGTTTGGGTCCATTCATCACACTGAATATAGACCCAGTTCCTACTGCCAATCCTGTTCCGAATCTCGAACTTTGTGACGATCTAGCCGATGGAGATGGTTTTAACGGAATTGTGCAAAGTTTTGATTTAGATGCTCAAACCTCAGGAATCTTAGGTTCACAAAACCTGGCTAATTTCACGGTAACCTATCATTTATCTTCTGATGAAGCTTTGACTGGAAACAATGCCATCACCAGTACATCAGCCTATGAGAACATCGTTCCCAATCAACAAACCATTTATGTACGAATTCTAAACAATACTACGGGATGTTTTTCTAGTCAAACTTCTTTCGACTTAATTGTAAATCCATTACCTGTTGCGAATCCTGTTCCTAATTTGGAAGTCTGTGATGATAATACGGACGGATCCTCTCAAAATGGTTTTGCACAAACCTTTGATCTTGAATCTCAAACAGCACAAGTTTTAGACGGACAAGATCCGACTCAATTTCAAGTAACCTATCATGCATCACTTTCAGATGCCGAACTAGGCTTGACTCCATTGCTCTCCCCATTTTCGAATTCCATTCCGTTCTCTCAAACCATATACGTTCGAGTTTCCAATGCGTCTTCGGGATGTGCCAATGGTATTACCACTTTTGATGTTATTGTAAACCCTGAACCTTCCAATGAAAATGTGTCCAATCTCTCCTACTGTGATGATGATATGGATGGTGATGACACCAATGGAATTGTACAAAACATTGATCTAGACAGTCTCATTGAAGACATTTTAGGTCCATCTCAACCTGTGAGTGATTTTACAGTAAGCTTTCATAGTTCCCAAGAAAATGCAACTTCTGGAAACAATCCTTTGGTGAGTCCATATCAGAATTCCACCCCTGATCAAGAAACTATTTTTGTACGGATTGTCAACAATAGTACGGGTTGTGTCAATGATGATTTCACCTTTGATGTCATCGTGAATCCGCTTCCAGATTTTGAAGTCGTGACACCACAAATCATTTGCTTGAATCAAGTGCCTTTAACGATTGGTATAGAAAATGCTTTTACCGTCTATGACTATGTTTGGGAAGCTCCTGATGGAAATCTTCTAATGGGACAAGAGATTGACATTCGAAACGGTGGGACTTACATTGTAACCGCTACCACGACAGATGGAACCAATTGTTCTCGAACCAAAGAAATTGTCATCAATGAATCTAATATTGCCACGATTACCAATGATGATGTGACCATTGTGGATGATTCTGACAACAACAGCATTACTATTGATACAACAACTTTAGGAATTGGCGACTATGAATTCGCTCTACTTGGTGAAACTACGGGTCAAACTAATTTTCAAGATGCACCATTTTTTGAAAACCTACCTGGAGATATTTATACCATTCTCGTTCGAGATAAAAATGGATGTGGAACTTCAAGTACCTTAAGTGTTCCAGTGATTGAATTCCCTAAATTCTTTACTCCAAATAACGACTCAAGAAATGATACTTGGATGATCAAAGGAGCCAATTCAACCTTCTTCCCTGGGTCTAACATCCAGATATTTGATCGATATGGAAAACTTGTGGGTTCTATTGATATTGACAGTGAGGGTTGGGATGGAACTTACAATGGCAGAGTACTTCCTTCGGACGATTATTGGTTTGTCACCCGAATTCTAAGACCCGATGGAACCCTTGTGACAGAAAGAAAAGGAAACTTCTCCCTACTTCGCAAATAAATCCCATTGAATACAAAAAAAACATATTTTAGCTAGAGAAGTTTGATCTTTCTCTCTTTCTATCAAGAACATAACACAAATCAATTGACTCAGAGCAACAAACAACTACTGTTTCTTATGCTGCTAGGGTGGTTATTTGCAATGACCGTCCATAGTCAATCTCCTTTGTATTCTGGCGTACCTGTGAGTTCAGGAGGAAACAATAATATTGGAGAAGCCAATACCAGTAGAAATATTGTAGCGGGCCTAGATGGGAGTATTCATGTAGTGTTCGCTAGAGCTAGAGAAATTCGATTCGCATCAAGTTTTAATGGTGGGCAAAGCTTTTCACCTAGCATTCGCGTTAGGAACACAGACAATTTCGTTGTTGAGCCTGAGATTGCCATCAATGAAGCTGGAATTATATTCATTGCTTGGGTGGAAGATGGTACCATTCATTTGATGCGCTCTCTCGACTCAGGAAATACTTTCGAAGGTCCCGTGTCTTTTGGTTCCAGTCTTGAAAACACGGTGCATATGTCCACTTATGGCGACAACGTATACCTGATCGATCAAGAAGGAAAGTTCCTGTTCTCCAATGGCAATAATGGGCAAGGTGCATTTAATATGGTGCCCGTTGCAGAAATGAGATTTTCCGATGTATTACCCGATCAGAATGGCATTGTCTACACACCTATGGATGTACCGGAAATTCGCCTTTTTCGAAGTGAAGACGAAGGAGCTAGTGTCGAAGAAATTTTTTTAACCCCTGGAAACGAACGTGTCTTTTTTTCTAGTTATGCCTTGAGTGACGGTCCCTGTGGAACCTATATTTTTGTCGCTGGAGGATTGTTCAATGCCTTTCCTGATTCTTCTACTTATGGCTATCGAATCAATGTAGATACGGGTGAGTCCAATCCTATCATTCCTGGAGAAAATATTGACAGTCAAGGAAGAACTTTATATGCGGACAATCAAGGAACCTTGATAGATGGCTATAAAACCACAGACGGAGGAACTTTTGGTGATCTCATGATTCGGTTCAGCTCGGATCAAGGAACTACATTTGACCCTCCTATCGTAGTTGCCATTGGGAACAGTCATAATATCGCACGAAGTCCAACAACAGATAATATCTTAGTAGTCTACGAATCTTTCGGGGAAATCTTTCTCAATGTCTACGATGATATTCTTAAAAATATCGAGTTGATTCAGCCCAATCCAGAACTTGCTTTTTGTGCTCCTGAAACTTTTGATTTGCAGTTCAACCTATCAGGAGTCTTTGGCAACGAAACTCTGTTAACCGTTGCTTTGAGTGATGAATTTGGAAGTTTTGACAATGCCGTTACCATCGGCTCACTCATTACAGGAGACAGCGGAGTCATCACTTGTACTCTTCCAGATAATCTAGTACCCAGTGATGAATACCGAATACAAATACTATCTGCAGCAAATTGCCTACAAAGTAACACCATTCCTATGACCTATGATGAAGCTTCGGTTGAAGGTCCTAATGTGGTTTGTATCACGGAATCCATTCAACTTGTAGGCTCTGACATCCCGAATGCCATCACTCCTTGGACTTCTGCTGATCCATCCATTGCTTCTATTGACAACAATGGTTTGGTGACTGGAGTAAGCAATGGAATTGTAGAAATTACCTACATCAATAGTGATGATTGCGTAGCTACATATATTGTGGAAGTTTCAGACTTTCCAGTAGTGAATGCCTTTGTTGAATTGGGTCAATGTGATGATGACAGCGATGGAATTGTTGCTTTTAATTTATACGAATCTGCACCCAATATATCGGCAAATTATGCTGATGAAACCTTTACCTTTTATCCATCTTTGATGGATGCACAGGACGACACCAATGCCATTTCAGAAGCGGATGCAACTGCCTATGTGAACAGTAGTCCCACTGAAGTATTAGGGGTTCGAACCGTAAACGCTTCAGGATGTGCAAGCTATTCCGAGATTCAATTGACGGTTTCTGCGTCGGCTATTTCAAGTCCTGGATCCTTAGATCAAACCGTTTTTGGTTGTGATGATTATCTGGATGCTGATGGGAATGACACGGACAACAACGATCACACAGATGGAATTACCAACTTCGATTTCAGTTCTGTTGCTGATGATGTAATCAATTTCTTTGCTTCAAGTCAACAGCCATTTTTGGAGGTGAGCTTTTACACTTCACAATCGGATGCACTGGCTGAACAAAATGCAGTAGACCCAGCAAATTATAGAAACACCTCTTCTCCTTTCACTCAAACCATTTATGTGCGTGTAGATAACAACTTAAACAATGCTTGTGTTGGATTGGCTCCCTTGCTCACACTAGTTGTTCAACCTGCTCCCGAATCAAATCCAGTAGCAAATTTGATGTCTTGCGACAATGATAACGATGGAGATGCTTTTAATGGAATCATTCAAGATTTCGACCTAACGGTTCAAACGGCTACTATTTTGGGATCACAAAATGCTTCAGACTTTTCTGTGACTTATCATACTTCAGAAAGTGAAGCGCAACAAGGAATTAATGCCATTATAAATCCGGCTGCATATGAAAATAGTGTTGCCAACCAACAAACCATATTTGTTCGAGTAGAGAACAATGCAACGAATTGTTATCATGCACATGCAACCTTTGATTTGATTGTCAATCCTTGGTCTCAAGTAAATCCTGTTCCCGATCTTGAAGTTTGCGATGATGATTCGGATGGTTCTGCCCAAAATGGGTTTGTTCAAACTTTTGATCTCGAATCACAGACTGCTGGTGTTTTGGGTGATCAAGATCCCGATCAATATCAAGTTACGTATCATGGTTCGCTGGAAGATGCACAGCTGGGAGTTTTGCCTTTGTTAAGTCCTTTTTCAAACTCGATTCCCTATAGTCAAACCATTTATGTTCGCGTGTCGAACGCAGTGACCAACTGTCCAAATGATGTTTCTTCTTTTAATGTGGTAGTGAATTCGGCGCCTCCTATTCAAAATGTTTCCAACTTGTCCTATTGTGATGATGATGCGGATGGTTATGTGAATACGATAGATCTAGACAGTCAAATAGAAGAGCTTTTAGGTTCTTTAGACCCAACGAATTTTACGGTTACTTTCCACGATTCACAAGAAAATGCGACGTCTGGAAACAATCCTTTAAGCAGTCCCTATACCAATTCAACTCCTTATGAAGAGACCATCTATGTTCGTTTGGAAGACAATACGACACGTTGTGTAAACGATGGATTTACCTTCAAGGTGATTATTGATCCGCTACCTGTATTTTCAGTCACAACACCTCAATTTATTTGTTTGAATGATCTCCCCAAAACGATTGGAATTGAAAACCCATCCACTATTTATGACTACGTCTGGACCACTCCTAGTGGCGAGATCTTAATGGGGCCAGAAATTAAAATTCGTTCTGGTGGTACCTATTCGGTCGTAGCCACAACTACAGATGGTACCGAATGTTCATTTGAAGAAGAAATTTTTGTCAATGAATTTAGCATCGCCAACTTAACAACTCAAGACATTGAAATCGTAGATGACTCTGATAACAATTCGATTACCATCAATACCGCCAATCTAGGTCCTGGAGAATTTGAGTTTGCTTTGGAAGATGAGAATGGAGTTCAAACCTTGTTTCAGGATCAACCTTTCTTCCAAAATTTAGAAGGAGGTATTTACACAGTATTGGTTCGTGAGAAAAATGGATGTGGAACCGTTGGTGTATCTGTTCCTGTCTTGCAGTTTCCAAAATTCTTCACCCCCAACAACGATCTCCAAAATGATACTTGGAGCATCAAAGGTGCCAATTCTCGATTCTTCCCAGGATCCAAGATTTCAATTTTTGATCGCTATGGAAAATTAATGGCTTCCCTAGACATTGACGGTCCTGGTTGGGATGGAACTTACAATAGCAGAATACTTCCTTCGGACGACTATTGGTTTTCCATCATCTTAATTGGTCCCAATGAAGAACCTAGAGAATTCCACGGAAACTTTGCACTATTGCGGAAATAGTATGGGTTTCATTCAAAGCCTTCAACATTCCTCTGATAAAATTTGTATTTTCACGAGATTCAACCTGAATACCTTTCTGTGTGAATACCAATATTGCTAAATATCTTCTACTACTGATTTTCTTTGCAACTACAGGGATTTCATCTTTGTATGCTCAGAATGATTGTGTAGAGGCCATTGTTGTTTGCGGTAATAGCGGATATCAAAACTTACCTGTTTCTGGTTTCGGAACCCAAGAACTTTTTGGCACCAACAATTGCGGAAGCCAAGAAAACAATAGTATTTGGTTTGATGTTACCGTATCCACGGCGGGAACCTTGGCTTTTGTATTGACTCCTGAAAGTACTGCCATCACAGAAGATTATGACTTCTTTATTTACGGTCCAAATGTAGACTGCAACAATATTGGTCAAGCCATTCGGTGTTCTACAACCAATCCCGTTCAGGCTGGTTTAACTAGTAACCTAACAGGTTTGTCAGATGCAGAAACCGACACCTCTGAAGGTCCTGGTTCTAATGGAAATAGCTTTGTGAGTTCTTTGGATGTAAACGTAGGAGATCGATTTTATTTGGTTATTGATCGGCCCATCGGGACTAGTAATTTCAGTCTAGAATGGACTGGAACGGCAACCTTTGATGACCTTCCCGTGAATAGTGTTGCTCCAGGAGATGCAGATTTGAACAATTGCGACACAACGCTTCCACTGAATGATGGGTTTAGCGTCTTTGATCTTTCGTTAAATGATCCTGCTTTTATCAACGGACAAGCCAATGTAGATGTTACCTATCATCTCACAGAAGGTGATGCCATCGCAAATTTGAACCCAATCACAAATCCAACGAATTATAATAATACAAGTAATCCTCAACAGATCTACATGCGACTCTTCAACACCATTACAGGGTGTTTTGTTATTGATGATTTGGAATTGAGTATTGATCCAGGAGTTCAAGCTGGCACTCCAGAAAACTTAATTGCTTGTGACGACGATGGTGATGGGTTTGAAATCTTTGACTTGACGGGCAATGCAAATGCTGTGATCAATGGAATACCCAATACCATTGTGACATTCCATCGATCGGAAATGGATGCTTTGAATAATGTAGGTGCAGTCTCCACGAATTACACAAATCAGGTGGCTTTCACGCAAGAAACCTTATGGGCTCGATTGGAAGAAAACACAGACAATTGTTTTGACATCATTTCATTTACCTTGGATGTTTTTGAAGATGCCATTGCTACGCAGCCTTCAGATATTAATGAATGTGATGTGGATGGTGACGGTTTCCTAACTTTTGATTTTGATGCTTTACAAAATGCACAAGTTCTGAATGGATTGGATCCTGGAACATTTGATGTTTTTTATTACAACACAGAAAATGATGCGATCAACAACGTAAACCCCATCACATTTCCATACACCAATCCAACACCATTTATTGATCAAAGGATTTACATTCGAGTACACAACAATGCAGTTCCCACCATTTGCTTTGATATTACCTCGTTTCAATTAACCGTAGGCGGACTTCCTGTTCCAACCCAACCCATCAACTATGAGTTTTGCGACAATGATGATGACGGTGATGACACCAATGGCGTTGTACAAAACTTTTTACTCTCTAGTAAAGATGCAGAAATTCTGGACAGTTTAGATCCTGTGCAATACACGGTAAGTTATCACCTTTCTGCAAATGACGCAGATACAAACACAGATCCCATCGATAAAACAATACTGTATGAAAATGTAATTCCGAACGTACAAACCATCTTTGTAAGGGTTGAAAACGTTTCCAATGCTTTGTGTTACGATGCTTCTTTGTCTTTTGACCTAATTGTAAGACCGTTGCCAACTGTGAATACCTCTGTGACCTTGCGTCAGTGTGATACGGATACGGATGGATTTAGCTTCTTTAATTTAAATGAAGCTGCCAGCATCATTTCTGCGAATTATCTGAATGAAACCTTTGTGTTTTATCCTACATTAGCCGATGCACAAAACGACACAAATACCATTGCAAACCCTGTGGCTTATGAGAATCAGGTAGTAACCACCGATACGGTTTGGGCGAGAACCATCAATTCATTTGGATGCTATAGAATCTCCGAAATTACACTGATTATATCCACTACTGGAATTCCATCCAGCTTTCAACCTTCGTTTACTGAATGTGATGATTTTCTTGATATCAATGGAGATGATAATGCCAACAATGACAATACAGACGGGATCACAACCTTTGATTTCAGTTCGGTCACTAGTGATGTAGAGGCCTTATTCCCGCCTTCTCAGTCACTTGTGATTACGTATTACGAGACCGAAGCCGATGCCTTGGCAGAGCAAAATGCAATTACCAACACGAGCAATTATAGGAATATCAACTCACCCAATTCACAATCCATTTACATTCGAGTAGACAGTGAATTGGATAATGAGTGTTTAGGTTTAGGACCTTTTTTAACCTTAAATGTTGAACCTGTTCCCACAGCAAATCAAGTGAATAACTTAGAATTATGTGATGATGCAAATGATGGCGATGCATTTAATGGTCAAGTACAATCCTTTGATTTGGATTCCCAAACAGCAGGCATTATCGGTGCTCAAGACCCTACCAACTTTACAGTCACTTATCATGTTTCTTTTAACGAAGCTGTGAATGGGGTTAATGCTATCACCAACACCTCAGCATACGAAAATATCGTTCCTAATCAGCAAACCATTTATGTGCGCATTGGAGATAATACCACAGGATGTTTCTCTTTTCAAACTACGTTTGATCTCATTGTAAACCCTTTACCTATTGCGAATGCGGTTTCGAATTTAGAAGTCTGTGATGACAATGAAGACGGATCTGCTCAAAATGGGTTTGCTCAAACCTTTGATTTGGAATCACAAACACCAGCTGTTCTAGCCGGACAGGATCCAACCCAATTTTCAGTTACCTACCATGCTTCCTTAGCAGATGCAGAACAAGGAATTTTACCTTTATTGACACCTTTTTCGAACTCCATTCCATTTTCGCAAACCATTTATGTGAGAGTTGCGAATGAAACAACAGGCTGCGCCAATGGCATTACAAGTTTTGAGGTAATTGTACATCCAGAACCAACTACAGAAAACATCTCAGACTTATCAGATTGTGATAATGATCTAGACGGTTCTGATACCAATGGAATCATTCAAAGTTTTGATTTGGATGGTGAGATTGAGGCCATTCTAGGACCCAATCAATCTCCAATGGATTATACAGTTACTTTTCATAACTCTCAAGAAAATGCCACCTCAGGAAGCAACCCATTGACGAGTCCGTATCAAAATACTGACCCTATTGAACAAACCATCTATGTACGTGTCGTGAACAACGCTACAGGCTGCGTAAATGATGATTTTACCTTCGACCTGAATGTAGATCCATTGCCAACTTTCACCGTAAATCCATTCGAAATTATCTGTTTGAATGATCTCCCACTCACCTTGGAAATTCAGAGCGCTTTGACCGTTTATGATTATACTTGGGAAGACGATCAGGGAATGATGTTCAATGGTGAACAAATTGAAATTAGAAGAGGCGGAACCTATCTTGTGACTGCTACTTCCACTGATGGATCTGATTGCTCAAGAACACAGGAAATCTTTGTTCAGGAATCCAATATTGCTACCATTACTATGGATGATATATCCATTATAGATGACTCTGACAATAATTCGATTACCATAGATCCAACGAATTTAGGAATTGGCGACTATGAATATGCCATTCAAAATGATAGTGGTTTTGAAACTCCATTTCAAGACGAACCCTTTTTTGAAAACTTGGACGGAGGGATTTATACCATCTTTGTAAGAGATAAGAATGGTTGCGGTACAACTTCCCTATCCGTTCCTGTAGTTGAATTCCCAAAATTCTTCACCCCAAATAACGATTCAAGAAACGATACATGGAAAGCAAAAGGATTGAACTCTACTTTTTTCCCAGGTTCTACAATCCATATTTTCAATCGCTATGGTAAGCAATTGGCAATACTAGACATTGACGGCGATGGTTGGAATGGATTGTTTAATAGCAGACCCGTGCCATCTGATGATTATTGGTACCTAGTGAAAATTGTGGTTCCCAATGGCCCTACCGAAGAGAGGCAAGGACATTTTTCATTGTTGAGAAAATAATTCAACGAAAAACTTATTTTTGAGCATGACAAAACAACTTCGCTTTGCCTTCTGTATTTTTTGTTCGATCATCTTTCTGAGTTGTTCAGAAAGTCCTGAAGCGAAAAAAGAGACACTTCAAGTGGCACTCAGAAAATTTAATGAAGCCTTTTGGAAAGGAAACACTTCATTTCTAGAACAAATGATCACTGAAGATTATCAACACAAAAATGGTTCTAGTAATCCAATCGATAAAGAAGCTTGGGTTGCATACTTGAGGAAAAGAGAAGAGCAATTGATTTCTGGTGAGCTCAAAATTTTACGCTACACCATGAATGACATTGATATGCATGTCTATGGTGATTCTGCACAAGTGACAGGACGAGTTCAAGTTCATTCTAAACGCAATGATTCCATCAGCAGACATGAATTTCAAGTTACGCATGTATGGATTCTGGAAAGAGGAAGTTGGAAGAGAGCTCAGTTTCAAGACACAAAAATCTATTAGTACATGTTTCAACTAATTAAGGTTCAGAATCAAAACAATCTACTGGATTATTATCAGCTTCAAAACAAAGAAGTCTCTTGCAAAATCTATCCAAATTTAGGCGCTTCTCTACAACAATTCAGCATTCAGGATACTGAAATCATTCAAGGAATTCAACCTGTAGAAAATGACCTTACTTATTTCAGACGATATTATCCGTCGTCATTTTTGTTTCCATTCCCAGGTCGAATTGCTGGAGGAAAGTATGAATACGAAGGAATAGAATATCAATTACAATCCAATGAAACGGGTCGTGATAATGCCATTCATGGTTTTATTGCCGAAGTATCTTTTCAATTGACCGAACAAGAATTAGATACGGATGTAGCCAGATTAAACTTTGAGTATTTCTTCCAAGGAAATGAAGAAGGTTTTCCATTTCCTGCCAAGATTAATATCATCTATCAAATTTCAGCTGATTCATTAAAAATTAATATCATAATCGAGAATACAGGAGACAAATCCTTTCCTTTTGCACTGGGTTGGCATCCTTATTTCTTGTCTCAAGATTTGACCAAAAGTAAGCTCTATTTTCAATCAAAAGAACAATTGACTGTTGATGAGTATCAGATTCCTACAGGAACAGAACCCATTCGTTTTACATCAATTATTGAAGATCAACAATTGGACCACACCTATCTTTTAGAGCATTCAAAAGTTCAATTTTCGACTCAAAAATATGAGATGGGAATGGATACATTTTCAACAAAAAAAGACTTTTTACAACTCTATACTCCACCAGATAGAGCATCCATTGCTATTGAACCGATGACCTGCACACCAGATGTTTTCAATAATAAAAATGGATTGCTAGAATTAACCCCAAACGAGGTCTATAATTGGTCGATCAATCTGGATTTCAAGATGCTTGCCTAACCAATTCGTCAAACTTAGTATCTTTAAGGTCTCAACAAACATTCAAATAATGATTCGCAATTTTCTATTAGCACTCCTATTGCTATGCATTCCTTTCTCTGCCATCTCTCAAAAGAAAAAGGACGAAAAACCTAAGAAATGGGATGTAAACAACCCTCATAAAGACTGGAAATACAAAACCTTCGATTTAAAAACCGATGAAGGAACATGGATGAATCTAGACGTCAGTCCAGATGGAAAAACCATTGTCTTTGATATGCTAGGAGATATTTACTCTTTACCCATTGAAGGTGGAAAAGCAACCGCTTTACGTACTGGATTGGCATACGAACTTCAACCAAAATTTAGTCCTGATGGAAAGTATATTTCTTTTACCAGTGATGCTGAAGGGGGTGATAATATCTGGGTGATGACTGCCGATGGAAAAAATGCAAAGTCCATCACCAAAGAAAATTTCCGCTTGCTAAACAACTCGGTTTGGGCTGCAGATGGGAAATCAATTATTGCGAGAAAACACTACACTTCACAGCGTTCTTTAGGAGCAGGTGAAATGTGGCAATATCCATTACAAGGTTCAGGAGGTTTGAAACTGACTACACGTAAAAACGATCAACAAGATGTGAACGATCCTTCGGTTTCTCCTGATGGAAAATACTTGTATTATGGAGAAGACATGTATCCAGGTGGATACTTTCAATACAATAAGGATCCCAACAAACAGATCTATGTAATCAAGCGCTATGAGTTTGAAACTGGAAAAACCACTACGGTTACAGGCGGACCTGGAGGAGCTGCAAGACCTGTAGTATCTCCTGATGGAAAACATCTTGCTTTTGTTCGAAGAGTTCGAGAAAAAAGTGTCTTGTACATTCACAATTTGGAAAGTGGAGAAGAAACTCCTTTGTATTTTGATTTGGACAAAGATCAATCTGAAGCTTGGGCCATTTTTGGGGTATATCCAAGATTTGCATGGATGCCAGACAATAAGAATATTGTGTTCTGGAGCGGAGGAAAAATCAATACAGTAAATTTAGATTCCAAGCTTTCTAAAGTGATTCCTTTTGAAGTAGACACCAAAGTAAAGCTTGCGGAAACGCATCGAGTAAAAAGACCTGTGTACACAGAAGACTTTACTTCCAAAATGATCAAGGATGCCAAAACTTCACCTGATGGAAAGACCTTAGTATTTACTGCCTTGGGGCATATCTATACCAAAAGTCTCCCGAATGGAACTCCAAAACGTGTGACTACATTAAGTGATTTTGAAGCAGACCCTAGCTTCTCATCTGATGGTAGATCCATCTTATTTGTGACTTGGAATGATGAAAACCTAGGCGCCATATACAAGGTGAATGTAGATGGATCTAGTTTGGAAAAACTCACCAAGAAAAAAGGAATTTATAGAACTCCTGTTTATGATGGTTCCGGGTCTAAAATCGCTTATCGAAAAGAAGGTGGAAATGGCGATCAAGGATTTGATTATACCAAAGAGACAGGAATCTACACCATGAATCGCTCAGGTTCTTTTCACAAACGCATTGCCGAATATGGGGAGTTTCCACAATTCTCTGTTGATGGAAATCGAGTGTTCTTCCAAACGGGCGGAACCTTTTTTGGAAATCTCACCAAGAAATTGAAGAGTGTAGATCTCGGTGGTCGCCGTATCATTAAAAAATTCTCTTCTAAGCTAGCGAATAGAATACTTCCAAGCCCTGATAACAAATGGATTGCCATGGTACACTTGCACAAAGTATATGTAGCTCCTTTTGTCATGAATGGCAAAGAATTGAATTTGGATGCAAACACGAAGAACTTCAAAGTAGAAAGCCTCTCTAAAAAGGCAGGAATCAATATTCATTGGTCGGATGATAATGCCATCAGCTGGACCTTAGGTGAAGAATTGTTTACCAAAAAAATCAAAGACAATACAGAAGACCCCTTTTCAAAAACCAATTTGAATTCAGAAGCCGAAACCAGCATCCGAATCGGATTGAAAGTAAAATCAGATACTCCAGAAGGGCGTGTTGCCTTTACCAATGCTCGATTGATCACCATGGACAATGACAATGTTATTGAGGGTGGAACCATTATCATCCACAAAAATAAAATTGAGAAGATTGGAAAATCAAGTACAGTCACTGTACCAGCAGATGCCAAGGTATATGACATGAAAGGAAAAACTATCATGCCTGGAATCGTGGATGTTCATGCCCATGTGGGTGCATTTAGAAATGGATTGAGTACGCAAAAGCACTGGCAATTCTACGCCAATCTAGCTTTTGGTGTTACCACTTCGCATGATCCGTCGGTTCATACACAAGCCGCTTTCACCTTGGAAGAATTGCAACGTGCAGGATTAACTGTGGGTCCAAGATTGTTCTCAACAGGATTCATTTTATATGGAGCCGAAGGAGATTTCAAAGCGGTGATTAACAATTTAGAAGATGCCAGATTTGCCATTGAAAGAACCAAAGCCTTTGGTGCAATGTCTGTCAAGAGTTACAATCAACCTAGAAGAGAACAACGTCAGCAGGTTATGCAAGCAGCTCGTGAATTGGGTGTAAACGTGGTTCCTGAAGGTGGATCAACCTTCTTTCACAACATGAGTATGATCTTTGATGGACATACAGGAATTGAACACAACATTCCTGTGAATCCTGTCTATAAAGACATCAAATCATTGTGGAGCAATAGTACAACAGGGTACACACCTACCCTCATTGTAAATTATGGTGGAATGAATGGTGAAATGTATTTCTATCAAAAAAGCAATGTATGGGAAAATAAAACCTTGCTAAAATACACGCCAAGGTATGTTGTAGATGCAAGAGCACGTCATCGAGTTATGATTCCAGAGGAAGAATATTACAATGGTCATATGCTCTCTTCAAGAACCGTAACAGAACTCTCAAAACTAGGTGTAAAAGCGAATGTTGGAGCGCATGGTCAGTTGCAAGGATTAGGTGCACATTGGGAACTTTGGATGCTTCAACAAGGAGGAATGAGTAATTTGGAAGCTTTGAAAGCAGCAACCATTAATGGTGCAGAATATATTGGTGTAGGAGATGAAATTGGATCTTTGGAAGAAGGTAAATTAGCCGACTTGATTGTCATGGATAAAAACCCTTTGGAAGATATTTACAATACGAATACAGTCACTCACACCATGATCAATGGTCGTTTATACGACATCTCAACCATGAATGAAATTGGAAACTACGACAAGAAACGTAGCAAGTTTTATTGGGAAAATGGAAAATACAATCAAGGAGTTCCTTTCTTTGTACATACCATGAGTTTTACAACTCCTACGTGTAGTTGTAGAGAGTAGCTTCGACTCCGCTCAGCTACCTAATTCTAGAACACTTCGACGGGCTCAGCGTGACACCTCAGCTATCTGTTTGAGTGTTTCAATTATCTCTCAAAAGAGCCTAATGAAGGACTTAGCCGAAAATGCTATTCTTGATTAGGTTTTTTTGATACTCCAAATCTTCTGGTGAAAGCTTATTAAGCTTTCTGTGAATGTTTTCAACAGCATTTAATTCGAAGAAGTTTTTGATTCTTCCGTGTTCGGTGATTAAGTCATGAGATGAGGAATCCATTTCGAAAAAAGGAATATCTCCTCTGAGCATTTGTGTCACTTCATGTTCATAAATTAACCATAAATCAGATTCTTTGGAAACGTTCTTAAATGCCTTGCTCAAATAGTAACGTATGCTTTCCTCATAATTTTTCTTGTCTTTCAAGTTTTGAGGCAATCTTACTTTCTTTAGAATTTTGGCATATACACTCGTGGGTCTCCAGATATAACGGATTCTTGTTTGATCAAATGATTTCAAAGGCGAGTCTGAAGAAACTAATAAATTTCGATGCTCCAAAAGCAACTGATAAGTGCTTTCGAAGCCCTCTATCAATTGATTTAAATATTGGTATGGATATACTTTTTCACCATTGAACATTGGGATGTTGTTCTTATACAAGTAATAGGTAAAAAAATCCGCCACTACCTTCCAATCTTTGGTAAACCGATTCATTCCTACACTTGTCAATCCATTGAATCTTGTTTGCTTGTGCCATCCAAAACCACACATACCAGAAGGCATGGTATTCATCACCTCTTGATTCGGAAGCAACATGCTTCCATACACAGTATCTTGAAGCTCCAACCCACGCGATTTAAACAAAGTTAAATAAGATGGATCTACCTTTGGTTGAATTACTGTTTCATGATCAATTACAACTGGATAAGCGCCATGTGCTATGACATTCTCATAATGAAAATCACAGCCATTCAATGCATAAATAACAGCTAATAAAACACCGCATCTTTGATAATATAGTGCCAGCTCTTCTTCAGATTGACACTCTACATACTTTACAAATTCTAGCCAATGATAATGTCCTTTGTCCAAGATTTTGTAGGTATGATGGTTGGTATTATTTTGATGATTTACCCAGTCTAGGAAGTTATGAAAGCCAGTGGTTATTTTTCCACTATTGGGTTTATACACAAGCTGTACATCATTCAATAATTTGACAATTGCTGTTGACTTTCCATCGTGGAAATCGCCTTCCCCGACTTCAATATTGATCAAATCGATCTCCGAGAGCCCTAAGGCCTCCATCATCTCAGTCTTGTCCTTTTCAAAGTCCTGAATAATCAGTTCGTATAGAGCTGTGATGTTCTTCCTTTGTTGATCAAAAATTTCATTCCGAATATCATACTTACTGATGTAACCATGGGTTAGGAATTGTTGGGAATCTATATTCTCAACTTGATCGCTTCGATCTATAATTTCGTTGAACTCATCTACCAATAAACGCTCATTTTTATCGACTAAAATTTTGGTCGAATTCTTCGCCAGATTGGTTCTTAACTCTGAGTTTTTTGAAAGGGTGGTGCTGTTCGTCTGCAATTTGAGTTATTTAAGTTATTGAAGTAGTGCTTCACAAATTGAACAGACAAAAAAAATGTTAGAGAATATTCAAAACCATTTTAGCTTGATATCTCTAAAGGCATTTAGATGAGTAACATAAGAACCTGACTTCAGCAGTGCTTATCACATTCACCATCTTCTAATGGCACTCATAAATGAAAGAAAATTGAGTATCTCTTGAGAGAAGAATTATTTAAATTACCCTTTATTAAAATATTGGGATAAAAGTGCTATTGAAAGGCCAAGCCACCCAATTAAATAAAGAACTTGCTTAAAACTAAACTCCGTTGTTTCGTTCCTTAAGTTTCCAGCAAATTCCAACAAAAGAGTTATGAAAACAATCGATACTATGATTCCTGCAGCTAGTAACATTTTTTTTGACATGATCATTTAATTTAAATAACAAACTAAAGATATAGAAATATACCTTTAGTTCATTATTTAATTTAGATAATTAATAAGATATTAATTCTAATTTTGGTTTTGTTCATCGTAGTAGTTATCTACTCCTTCACCAACCCACTCAGCAATCTGAGCTACGGCAACTACAGTACCTACTACTGCTGCAATTACTGCACATTCAACTCCCAAAATAGACGTTCCTCCCGAAACTTGTTCTAATTCTTCTTCACACAACTCAACATCGTTAAGCTCTGGTCTTGGAGGAATGTTTAAGTAGATTGTATTTGCATCAGTTTGATCTTCAACAACGATAGACATTCCTTCAGGAATATTCATAGTTGCTCCTTTAATTTCCTCGATAGTTCCTTTTGGATTACTAACTAATTGCTCTTTGAAGGACACGCTTTCTTGTGCTCTCGCTACAAGAGTTTCCAACAACTCTTTTGCTTCTTTTTTTGAATTTTCAGTCATTTTAATATTTTTTAATGTATTCGTCTAATAGTTTACTCCTCGTCTCCTCCAGTGATTAGGTCTATTCCAGCACTAATAACTGCTACATTGAACTCATACGCAGCTGCAAGACCAGTTCCAATCCATTTGATTGGGTTCCAACCATTTTGAGAAGTTCCTCCTCCTGCTACCATTTCCAATTCTTCTTCTGACAATTCAAAATTATCAGCGGTTACTTTGTGAGGGATGTTGATATAAACTACATCTGGATTTGTTTGATCTTCAACAACGATTTCTACTCCTCCTTTGAAGGTTGAATCACCGCTTACCTCAGCAATTACTGCTTTTGGATCTGCAATTAATCTTTGCTTAAACTCTTCGCTCTCCCAAGCTCTTGATACTAATTCTTGGTATAATGCTTCTGCTTTTTCAGCTTGATCTTTTGTAACTTTCATAATATTATATTTTTGTGGTTATTTTATAAGGTAAAATCTGGTAATGGGTTTGAAGGGTCTCCAGTTGATGGTCCCGGATCGTATGGTCCAGTTCCTGGCTTGATGATGATGATGTCTCCCGGAGGATACGTTGGGAAACATCCTGTACCTCCTGAAACCGCTTCTAATTCTGCTTCACTTAGCTCTACATCTTCCAAGGCGTTTGCAGCTGGA
>CAZTFN010000043.1:0-19416 GCA_964612905.1 uncultured Flavobacterium sp.
AGGTAGGCAGCGGCCTAGAAAGACAGGAACGAGACTTGTATTGGACCTGCACTAGACTTGTATTCGACACCAATACAGACAAGGGTTTAAGACGGGTTTTCCCATAGAGAAAACACTTAATTTTTGATCATTTTTAATCATGGATCACGAGAGAATTGAAAAAATTGTTAGAGAGGTATATGAAAAAGCGAAGTTGAGGTGTCCGAGCTCGGCAAAATCTGCAATTGCTAAAGTAGTTGCAGATCATTTTGAAAACCCAAGAATTAGTGCCAAAACAGTTGAAAGAACATTTTCACTTTATATTGACAAAGACGAATCCATCCGTCCTAGAAACCCAGATACAATCAATGCACTCTGCGAATATTTAGGTTACGAAGATTATGAAGACTATGTGAAAGAGAATTACCTAAAGAGAAAAAATAAAAAGAAGCCCAAGCCCAAAAAAGCAGATAAAAACAAAAAGCCTTTCAGCCCTCAAATGTTTATTATGATCACACTTATTGGTGCGGTCTCTGCAATTATATTCGCCATAACATCAAGACCTGATCGTGAAAAATGTATGATGTGGTCGGACGATCATTTCGTAGAAATTGACTGCAGTTCCAAAGTAGAAATCAATAGTGGGAATACCATTCAAAACTATGATAACAGCATTTTCAAGAACTTAAAAAAAATAGAAGTTACCATCAATACACCTTTCTTTAAACCAAAAACAAAAGAACCACGTGTTTGGTATACGATGAATCAAGATGATGAAATTGAGTATTTCTCTGCTCCCGGAAAGCATCCCATCACAGGCATGAAGCTGGTTCCTATAAATGATTCGATCATAGATGAATATGTCATCAATAAGAAACCGTCAGTCTTAAATCCATCGGTAAAAAATAGCTCTAAAACAAAAGATCTTGCGGTACTTATCTTTCATAATCAAAAGTTGGATTACGAGGTAGCAACCAAATTACAAAATGGTCCACTAAAGGGATACAAAACAACTCCTTATCTAATTATCGCCTCAAAACTTGGCCAAGAACTAAAAAATGAATTGTTGACGGGGAATTTAAATTCCTTAGGGAAAGGAGTTTCAAAACATGTAGATGAACTATGCATTGGTACGATCTCCTACTCATATCGTGAAAGTGGAAAGGATATTAAGAGATACACCTGTGAAATCTCCTTAAATTATGATCTATTCTTAGCAGATGGTTCTCGACAAACTCAAGGTACGTTCTCCAAGCAGGTAAGATCTATTGGGTTTTCTAAAGATCAAGCAAAACAGAATGCTTTGAGAGAGTTGACCGAATAATGTGAAAAAGGCTTCCCTTATGGAAAGCCAGTCTTAGGGGTAATTTCATCTAAAAAAACTAGATCAATTTGTGATCTTTCATAATAGAAACTAAATGAGTCGCATTGTTGGCCAAGAACTGATCTTTCAATCTATTCAGTCTTTTTTCTACAGAACTAATACTGCTGGGAGAGATATTCTGACCTTTGAAGTAGTGACTGATTTGTGTTTGTGACATTCCATTAGAAAGCAATTTCACCAATTCTATGTCGTAATCACTCAGTTCATGATCATCTTTTTGCATGAGTGCTCGCTCTACCTTTCGAGATAAAAAGATGCTGCCACTGTCCACTGCCTCTATGGCTTTTAAGAGCTCTTTATTCCCTTCTCTACCCTTCCAAACATAGGCATCTGCACCACAATCATTCATCAAGTCTCGAACTTTTTGAAAATGATCTTCTTGTGAAAAAACAATAATTGAAAGCTCTGGAAACTCAATTCGTAGTCTTTTTACCAACATATCACCAGAGAGAATATCGCTCTTTCTATGATCTATTTTAAATCCTAAATCTGTAATAACCAAATCAAAAGGTCGATGGTCTATATTGGCCCTTTTTATCTTTAAATAGGCCTCATCACAATACATAGCAGAATGAATATTGGTAATATTCAATTTGGAAAGATTGCTAGAGATTCCGTCGTTGACCATGGCATGATCGTCAACAATTAATACTTTTGAAAACATACTATATCCTTATTTTAGCTTTGAAGCCATTTCCTAGCTCCGATTCAAAAGTAATCTTACCTCCAATCAGTTCAATACGGTTTTCCGCATTCCGCAATCCATTTCCTTTATAGACGTCGCATCCAACGCCATTATCTATGTAGTCAATATTAATTTTTTTGTTCTCTTGATGAAAAATGAGGGTGACCAAACTAGCATCACTGTGCTTCTTCATATTGGTCATTAGCTCTTGTAAAATGCGATACAAAACCTTCTTCTTATCGTTCGATATGCTGTCCCAGTCGATTAGAAAGATATTCCTAGTGAATATATTTACATTCACATTTTTATAACTGTGTAAAAGGTCATTCAATAACAAAACAAAATCTTCAGAAACATCTACATCTGAATTGGCATTGGAAAGATCACGAGTCTTGTCATAAATATCCTCTAGATTGTCTACTAAGTCGTCTTGATTCACCTTATTGCTTTGTAATTTCGACATGATATGGAATACATCATTGGCAACCTCATCATGTAGTCTTTTAGAAATCCGTTGTTCTGTTTCAAACTGTTTTTGCAACGTGTTCTTTTTATGACGAGCTCTCAGGAATAGAACAACCAAGAATAAGATGATGATGGAAAACACAACCAGAGAACCATAGAATTGTTCGTTCCATTCGGCTTTGGCCTGTGCCTTTACTCTTTCTTCTCGTTCCTCACGTGTTTTTTCCTTCTCCAGGTCTACGCTGTATTTGGCTTCTGCATAGCTATTCCTTCTGATATCATTATTCTGAATTTGTTCATCAATTACACCCTTGAATTCTAATGCATATTGGTTTGCTCCTAATTCAATTAGATCAGACAGAGCTTCAAATTTGTAAGATAAAATATTTGACCTCAGAGCTTCATCATAACCTTTCCTCGCATAATCCATTGCGCTATCTGTATCATTTCGATCGGTATAATACTCTGTCAAATACTTGTAGCTCTCAAAAATCATCGAATCATCAATACTTTTTCTGATTTTCAGCGACTCTTTAAGATATTTCAAACCATCTTTTTCTCCTAATTTCGACTTTACATGTCCGAGATTACTCATGGCTAAAGAGGTTCTTGAGCTATCGCTTAGGGTTTGGAAATATGAAGTTGCTTTCAGAAGAAACTCTTTGGCTTCTTGATGTTTATCCATCTCGATTAAAATAGCACCTATATTATTGAATGCTAAAGCACTGTCTTTTTTTTCAAGACATAGACTTAAAGATTTATCGTAATACTCTAATGACCTATTATAATCACCAAGATCCTTCCTTAAAATTCCTAAATGATTATAAAAGCTTCTCTTTCTCCGTTCTATTGATGCGGAAAATGGTAGACTATCCAATAGTCGCAATCCTTCTATTGCTGTTTTCTCACTATCGTATAAAGCCCCATATTTATATTCTATCTTGGCTATATAATAGAGATCATAACTGGCTCTTGGAGGATACGTCTTCTTATATAACTCCTTATCTCTATTAAAAAATCTAAGGATCTTTTCTAAATTATCGGTTGATTTAGAAGTGTTGTAAAGTTTTACATAATGTTGTAAACTATCTATTGTCTCTTGAGAAAAAGAGCATATTGCAAAAAAAAATATAAGGAAAGTTATAAGCGACCTCTTCGATTTCATACTCTTAAATTTAACAAGTATTTCTATTCATCTCGATACTTGCATAAAAAAAGGAAGCAAATATTGCTTCCTTCTATAAAAACAGGTACTTCTACCCTCCTAACCCATTGCCTGGTGGTGGAGGTGGTGGAGGTGGTGGGTCTTCGCCCATCCCACAACAGGCTTGTGTTTCTGTTTCTAATAATAGTTCATCTATATCGTCATTTTGTGTGCATGAAGCAAGTGACCCCATAATGAGGAATCCCGTAAGGGCTTTTAAAAATATTCTCTTCATTTTGAAAAAAATTTTAGCGTAAGTGCCCCCTGTCCGAGGTTTTCTCAGATGTGATATTGCATCAGGGAGCACCTGATTTTTTTTGAAGAGGCGCCTCTTCGTGGGAAGTGAGGAATCAGTTCGCGAATCGGGAAGCACTACCCGTTTTTCCGACCAGATTGGCTTGCAAATTCCAGAAAAGAGTGGTTGATAAACCAGATGGTTTTTTGTGGTGTATCAATCAAATCAGAGGCAAATAACAAAGGGATTGTCAGGTGGCTTAGAAAGAATATGGAAGACTTAAAGAAAGTTTTTGGAAAAAAATTTCCAAAAACATAAGAGACTGAAAAATAATTACTTATGCATAAGAAACTGATTCTAACGGCATTTAAAAAAGGTGAAGAGGAACGTAAAAAAAGTGGAGATAACTCACCGGCTCCCACTAACATTGCTAAAACCATTTCAGATTTTTTATCCAATGATTTTGGAATGGGACTTACCGAGAGGCGATTAATGCAGTTTTATAATAAAGCAAACCAACTACGAGCTAGTAGAGAAGACATCAACATAAGTAAAATCAAAGTGGTGGAAGGTTTATGTCATTATGTAGGACATAGATCGTATGAAGAATTTGTAAAGAGTATTTCATCGCCCGCAGAAAAACTAGTTTGCTTCCTGAGGAAAAACCAAAATACACTCATTATTTGTGTCTTTACAATCGCCATCACTTTTGTGGTGACGTTAACAGGTAGAAAAAGGTGGATGATTTGGGATGAAACAAAGTTTGTAGAAGTCACTTTTGATAGAGAACTCTTAGAACGTGGAGAATTGAAAGTATACAATGCTAATCGAATCAAGAAGTTTAAAAGAATTAAAAACCCCAACAGACATACACCATACTTTAACAGCAAAGGTGAACCCATTGCTTGGTATCATAAGGTAAAAAAAGGGCATTTGGAAGTGTATACTGCCCCAGGATTGCATCCGAAAAATGGAAAAACTTTGAAACCTATAACAGCTTATATGATCAAAGAACACATCTGCCCCGAATACAAAATTTAATTTTTTTTTAAAAAAAAGGTAGGGTAAAATTAGTGTTGCCTGTTTTCTTATCAAATTAATATTAATTCTAATGATTATGAAAACACCTCTTTTCAAGAATTTGAGACTTTTTAGCTATGCTTTATTGTTCTCAATTCTTATCGTATCCTGTACAGATAACGAAGGCTCTACACCTGATAACACTACTTCTCAAAGCCTTAAGACAGCCGTCCGCAGCATTACGAGTCCAAATTCAACCATGACCAACACCGACGATATGGATCATGCGTCTGACTACTTAGATGAATTTGACTGTTTTGATTTGGTTTTTCCTCTTGATGTGACCGATGGTACGACAACAACGACCATTAATAGTTACGAAGAACTTGTGACTTATTATGAAGGTCTTCCTGATGATGCCGATCCTGATTTTGTATATCCGATAATGATTCAATATGAAGATGGAACCCAAGTACAAATTGACACCACTGAAGCTCTTGAAAATGCTTTTGATGAATGCTATGATGACTTCGATGATTGTTTCACCTTGAATTTTCCAGTAACACTTATAGATGAAAGTGGAAACAATGTTACCATAAATAGTGAACAAGAACTTTCTGACTTTTGGGATGCCAATGCAACCGATACCTTTGAACCTACTTTTGTATATCCAATCACAGTAACCTTAACTGCTGATGGTTCTCAATTAACGATAAATAATGATGAAGAATTTGATGATCTTTTCGAAGAATGTTACGACTTTGAGGACTGCGATTACGATGATTTTGGATGCTTTACTTTCCAATATCCGATTGAAGCCTATTCAGCCGCAACAGGAACCATCAACATCAATTCAGATGACGAACTATTTGATTATTTCGATACTCTAGGAGATGACGAAGATCCTCAATTTACATTTCCACTAACCATTGTATTTGAAGATGGTACAGAACAACAAATCAATTCCTTAGAAGAATTAGAAGATGAATTTGATGCTTGTTATGACGAAGAATACGAAGAAGAAGACTGCTTTACATTCAATTACCCATTGACTTTAATTAAAGAAGATAATACCACTGTTACGATCAACAGCGATGAAGAATTTGAAACCTTCATTGATGGACTGGGAGATAATGAAGGATTTAGCTTCCAATACCCATTTGATGTGACTCAAAACGGACAAACGCAAACCATAGGCAGTGAAGGAGAGTTTTTCTTACTCTTTGACAACTGTCTGTAGAATCGGGGAAATATGGTTCATGTGAAAGCTTCGGAGAAATCCGAGGCTTTCTTTATTCATATTCTCCCATTTCAGCATCATAAAACAAAGAAGCCGCTTCAATTAAATCAGAAACTTCATTTGCCAAATCCTGCTCATTCTCGCCGGAAAGATCTTCAAAGAACTCCACTGAATCATCTTTTAAATTGATCAGCAATCTTGGATATTCTGTATGAAGTACGAAAATATCCTCAGGATAATTGCTATTGTCTGCTAGTAAGAATTTAGGAAGTGACATATGATTTGGTTTTGATGAGTTTTAAAGTTAAATAATTAAATCGGATGTAGAGTAAAACTGCTGCAGTAGACAACCCTGCCAACAAACCGAGCCAGATTCCAAAGCTACCTAAGGCATCTTCTTTTCCAAAGAAATAACTAACAGGAAATCCTACTCCCCAATAAGCAATGAAGGTAATCAAGGTAGGAATCATCACATCTTGCAACCCTCTTAAAGCACCTAATACAACCACTTGAATACTATCACTTATTTGGAAAATGGCTGCCGCCAATAATAATTGAGTAGCAATGGTTACCACTTCCATGTTGTCAGTAAAATTCACCGCATCCTCAAGATCTACATAAATCTTTGGCAACTGATGTCTGAAGGCAAAGAACATTAATGCGAAGAAAGTGGCTAACATAATTGCCAGCAAAAAGATGGAAAAGGCAATACGCCTCAATTCTCTATAGTTCTGCAATCCTTTTTGATTTCCAACGCGTATCATCGAAGCAACACTCAATCCCATAGCCACCATAAAAGTCATAGAAGAAAGGTTCAACGCAATTTGATTCGCTGCTTGAGGATTCTTCCCTAGCAATCCACTCAACCAAATAGCAGCTGTAAATATGGCTACTTCAAAGAACATCTGCATCGCGCTTGGCGCACCCAAACTGATGATTTTTCGAAGCATCAACTTGTCTAAAATGAATATCTTCAAGTTGGATACAAACTCCTTGGATTTCTCTCTCTTCAATAATAGTAACCAAATATAACCCACCATAATAAATCGAGAGGCTAAGGTTCCATATGCCGCTCCAACAATTCCCAATTTTGGAAAACCAAAATGACCAAAAATCAACACATAGTTGAGTCCAACATTCACAATATTAGCTAACAAGGTTGCATACATAGGATATTTTGTCATGGACAATCCGTCACTGAATTGTTTGAATGCTTGAAAAACGATCAATGGGATTAATGAGAAAGCCACCAAGTCCAAATAAGGTTCTGCCAATACAACTACCTCTTCAGGCTGTCCAAATACTTCGCTCCTTAACAATGGTTTGGCAAAGTACACCCCCAAGAACAAGAACGTTCCTAGGAACAAACAAAGCATCAATCCATTTTTAAAAACAGCTTTTCCTTGTGCGAAGTTTCCAGAAGCGTCTGCTTCCGCAGTTAAGGGTGTAATGGCTGTTGAGAAACCAATTCCAATAGACATCGCAATAAACATAAAACTGTTCCCCAAAGAAACAGCTGCAAGTTCTGCTGTTCCTAATTGTCCCACCATGATATTATCTATAAAACTTACGAAAGTATGGCCCAACATCCCCAGCATGACAGGAGCTGCCAATTTCCAATTGTATCGGAATTCTTTTGTGTATGCTGAGAGGTTCATGGTTTGTTTTAAGACCCTGCGAAGATATTGAGAATTTTCAAGGTAATCATGACCAAATTAGTGACAATTCCGTATCTTTATTCTTTACATTTAAACCACTAAAAAAACATAAAAATGGCATCAATTACATTGGGCGGAGCACCAACAAATACCATAGGAGAATTACCAGCAGTTGGATCAAAAGCACCTGATTTTAAATTGTCTGGAGCGGATTTATCTTCTAAATCATTGGCCGATTTCTCTGGCTCTAACCTCATTTTGAATATATTTCCAAGTGTAGACACAGGAGTTTGCGCAACTTCTGTAAGAACCTTTAACAAGACAGCTGCAAGTCTAGAAAACACAAAAGTATTGTGTATCTCTAGAGATTTGCCTTTTGCTCAAGCACGCTTTTGTGGTGCAGAAGGAATTGAAAATGTAGTGATGTTATCTGACTTTGCAAATGGAAGTTTTGGTAAAGACTACGGAGTAGAAATTTCTGATGGAGCATTTAGCAACCTTCATTCTAGAGCTATTGTGGTTGTAAACGGTGAAGGTAGTGTGGTGTATACGGAACAAGTACCTGAAGTCGGACAAGAACCAAACTACGACGCAGCTTTGGCAGCAATTTAATCACAGGATTTTGAAAAACCCAAAAGACAATTTTTTAATCGGACGCCTAAAAAGCGTTCGATTTTCTTTACAAGGGATTTGGTTGTTAATTACTACTGAAGCCAGTATTAAGGTTCAGTTAGTGATAGCAGTCATAGCCACTATTATGGGTTTTCAATTCAATATTTCCTCCACAGAATGGTTGATTCAAATCACGATGATCGCCATTGTATTAGTTGCTGAATCTTTAAATACAGGAATTGAGAAGTTATCAGACTTTGTTCAACCTGAATATCATGATAAAATTAAGATTGTAAAAGATATTTCTGCAGGAGCCGTAGGAATTGCGGCCATCATTTCACTAATCGTAGGTGGAATAATATACATCCCAAAAATGGCGTTGCTATTTTAAGTAAATACTTATATTTGATTTTTAACAATCGACCCTCTTTTTATGGCTAAAAAGACCAAAAAATCAACAAAAACCAGCAAGATCAAAAAACCGAATCCAGTTGTTGTTTTCTTTAAAAGCAGACAGACTCAAACAATTATCGGTTCCTTTTTGATTCTTTTTGCACTGTTTTTATTGGTTGCTTTTATCTCGTTTTTCTTCAGTTGGCAAGAAGATCAAAGTATCTTGACCGAACTTGGAGATAAGAGCATAAAAAGCAAGAATTTATTAGGTAAAATTGGTGCATCTCTTGGAGATTTCTTTATCTATAAAGGATTTGGATTGGGGGCTTTTGTTCTCCCTTATTTAATTTTTAAAACGGGATTGTTTTGGTTGTTCAGAACAAAGCTATCCAAGCTTATTGTATCTTGGAACTGGGGATTGTTTGCCATGTTATGGTTATCGCTCACCTTTGGTTTCTTTGCGACTTCAGAAAAGATTTTATCGGGTGTCATTGGTTTTCAACTGAATGAATACCTTCAAACTTTCACGGGTAAGACCGGGTTGGGAATCATTTTGTTATTCTTGTTCTTAGCCTATTTGACTTTACGATTTAAAGTGACCCCAGAATTGATCATCAACAAACTGAAATCGAAGAAAAAAGAGGAAACTCCAATTGCTCAATCTATTGTTGAAGAAAGTCCTAAAGAAGAAACAAAATCAGAAGAGATTGTTTTAGAAGAAAAGAAAGAGGAGCCTGCAAAAGAAAAATCGAACTTCGAGCTGTCTGTTGAAAATCTGCAACCTACCATTAAGAATCACTCTGATGTTTCTACAAAGAAGGAGGATGATATTCAACATGAAGGACATGATATAGATTTAGAACCAGTTTTAAAAACAACGATTGAAGAGAAGGTAGAAGAATCGACCGAAGATGAGGTTCAGATTGATGTGGAAGAAGTGGAAGAAGAACAATCTGTGACGGAAAATCTTTCTGAGAAGTTGGTTAAGGATTTCGGTGAATTTGATCCAACTTTAGAATTGGGGAATTTCAGATTTCCAACCTTGAACCTACTCAAAGAATACAATGAAAGTATTTCTATAGATCCAGAGGAGCTTGAACAAAATAAAAACCGAATTGTAGAAACCTTAAAGAACTACAAGATCGGAATTGCTCAGATCAAAGCAACCGTTGGACCTACGATTACTTTATATGAGATTGTTCCTGAAGCTGGAATTCGAATCTCAAAAATTAAGAATTTAGAAGACGATATTGCTCTTTCCTTATCGGCATTGGGAATTCGTATCATTGCGCCTATTCCAGGAAAAGGAACCATTGGTATTGAAGTACCTAACAAAAAATCGACGATTGTCTCTATGCATTCAGTGATCGCCTCGAAAAAATTCCAAGAGTCGCAAATGCAGTTGCCGATTGCTCTCGGGAAGACCATTTCCAATGAAACCTTTACGGTGGATCTTGCTAAAATGCCACACTTGTTAATGGCAGGTGCAACAGGTCAAGGAAAGTCGGTTGGATTGAATGCTGTATTGACTTCCCTACTCTATCGTAAACACCCTGCAGAAGTCAAGTTTGTATTGGTCGATCCTAAAAAGGTTGAATTGACCTTATTCAATAAAATAGAACGTCACTATTTGGCAAAGTTACCAGATGCTGAAGAAGCCATTATCACAGATACCACCAAAGTCATCAACACACTGAATTCATTGTGTATTGAAATGGACAATCGATATGATCTGTTGAAAAATGCGATGGTGAGAAATATCAAGGAATACAACACCAAATTCAAAGCAAGAAAGCTGAATCCTGAGAACGGTCATAAATTCTTACCTTACATCGTATTGGTGATTGATGAATTTGCTGATTTGATCATGACAGCAGGAAAAGAGGTGGAAACTCCCATTGCCCGACTGGCACAGTTAGCTCGAGCCATTGGTATTCACTTAATTGTTGCCACACAAAGACCTTCTGTCAATGTGATTACTGGAATTATCAAAGCAAACTTCCCTGCTCGAATTGCATTCCGAGTAACTTCTAAGATTGACTCAAGAACTATTTTAGACGCTCCGGGAGCCGATCAATTGATTGGACGTGGGGATATGTTGTATTCTGGAGGAAATGAAATTACACGTCTCCAGTGTGCATTTGTTGATACTCCAGAAGTAGAAAAAATCACTGATTTTATTGGATCTCAAAGAGCGTATCCAGATGCTTATTTGCTTCCTGAATATGTTGGTGAAGAAGGTGGCACAAATCTTGATATCGACATTGCAGATAGAGATAAATTGTTTAAGGAAGCTGCTGAAATTATTGTCACAGCTCAACAAGGATCGGCCTCTCTGCTCCAGAGAAAACTAAAATTAGGATACAACAGAGCAGGTAGATTGATCGATCAATTGGAAGCTGCAGGAATTGTGGGTCCTTTTGAAGGTAGTAAAGCACGACAGGTTTTGATTCCAGATTTGCTAGCCTTAGAACAATTATTGGAAAACGAAAAAAATGGTTAGTATAAGACTCAACAAGGTCGAATACTAATATAAATAACAAACAAAATCTACAACATGAAAAGAGTTTTAACTTTTGTATTTGCGGTAATGATTGCACAAGTTGGCTTTTCACAAGAAACCAACCAAGCGAAACAACTTTTAGATGAGGTATCCGAAAAGATGGGAGCCTATGTTAATATGCAAATTGGTTTCAGTACCTCATTGATCAACAAAGAAGCGGGCATTGAAGAAAATGATGAACCTCCTCACAATGGAAATATTACATTAAAAGGAGAAAAATACAATCTAGACTACTTGGGAAACACATTCGTCTTTGATGGGAAGAAATTATATGTTATCAATCATGATGATAAAGAAGTGACCATTAATGAAGACGATTTGGGTGAAGACGAGGGTTTTATTTATCCTTCAAAATTGTTAACTTTCTATAAAGAGGGGTACAACTACAAAATGGGAGAAGTGGTAAACATGAGCGGTAGAAAGATTCAGTTCGTAGAATTAATTCCTATTGATAGCAATTCTGAAATTGTCAAAGTGAATTTGGGCATCGATGCCAAATCAAAACATATTTATCAGTTGATTCAGCAAGGAGCTAATGGTGCTCAAACCACATTGACGATCAATCAGTTTAAAAGCAATCAAGATATTTCAGACCTTCTCTTTGAGTTCGACAAAGCGAAGTATGAAAAACTGGACTACATTATCGATTAATTGAAGATATTATCTTGAAATTACACGTATTTATTTTTTACTTTTTTTTAAGGGATTAAGTCAATTAGTTCAAGTAGATTTGGGGCAGTGAATTTCAACACGTGAAAATTTTAGATCGGTACATACTCAAATCTTTTCTAGTTCCATTTCTGGCAACCTTTTTCATTGTCCTTTTCGTATTGGTCATGCAGGCCTTATGGCTGGCTTTTGAAAGTATTGCTGGTAAAGGGATTAGCTTATTTTTCATCTTCAAATTCCTCTACTACACTTCCTTAATTGTATCTGCTCAAGCTTTGCCTATTGCGGTACTTCTGTCATCCATCATGGCGCTTGGAAATCTATCAGAGAACTATGAATTTGCTGCGGTAAAATCGGCCAGTATTTCGTTACTAAGACTTTTGAGGCCATTGATTGTTCTAACCTTGGTTCTGAGTGTTTTCAACTTTTTCTTTTTGAATAATGTTTATCCATATGCTATTCTGAAACAAAAGAACTTAATGTGGAACATCAAAAAGAAGAAACCTGCATTGGCATTAATTCCAGGGAGTTTTAATACTGAAATACCCAATTATCAAATCAAATTTGACGAGAAATACGGTGAAGAGCAAAACTTTCTGAAAAAAGTATTGATTTACGATCTCTCCTCAGGAAGAGGAAATAAAAAAGTAATTACAGCTAAAACGGGTAAAATTGCCAGTGAAGAAGGAAGCAAATACATGACCCTAATCTTATATGATGGTTATTACTATGAAGATCACTACTCCAATGTAAGAAGTGTTAAGCAAATAGATAAAATGCCTGCTTCGAGCGCTAAGTTTAAAGAGTATACCTTTAATATTGATGTTTCTTCTTTCTCGGATGACGACTTAAGCGATGAAAAGTTCAAAAACAGCTATAACATGTTGAGCTTGGATCAGCTAAATGATACCATTCCTTTCATGAAAGGTCATTATGATGGTTATATTGAGTCAAAATCTAGAAGCCTATACAATAAAGTCCTTGCTCATGAATTGTATCAGAAAGAAGATACGGTCCTTAAGGAGTTGAACCCTGAAATTTATGAGAATTTTGATGTGAATGGAAAAATAGGCGTGATCAACTCTGCTTCGAATTTGGTAAAAGGATCTATCAACAATGTGAAAGCCTATGAGAAAACCATGAAAGTAAAAAGAAAGCGACTCAATTTATATGATGTCGAGTTCTACAATCGGATTGCGTTCTCACTGTCTTGTTTAATTCTATTCTTTATTGGTGCTCCTTTAGGTTCTATCATAAGAAAAGGAGGATTTGGTCTCCCCATGATTTTGGCCATTTGTATTTATGTCATCTACTTTTTTGCGAATACGTTCGGACGCAATTTAGCTGAGGAAAGCTCTATCACAGCTATTGGTGGTTCATGGATATCTACAGTCGTCATGGTGCCATTTGCGGTATTTTTGACGAAGAGAGCCTCCAAAGGAATGTCGCTCATTAATATCTCTTCCATCAATAGAGCCATTAGAAGACTTGAAAATGTTTTTGTAAAAGAGATCAAAGAGGAAATTCCACAGGACAGTCATGAGCCTGTTCAGATTTTAGAGGCAGAAAGACAGATTACAGAAAAGTTCAAACCTTTGAGCGATAACAAATTGATTGATATCGTTCAAAACTACAAGCAATACGACTACACCAAAGGTCATAGAGAAGTCGCTTTGGAACTGCTAGCGGAACGTGGAATTACAAGAGAGGAACTGATCTACACTGGAAAGTTTGAAAATCAAAAGCGTAAAGATGCGTTCAGAAATTACCGACTGTTTACAAAGAATTCTAAAATTACCTTCATTTTATATTCTTTTTTAATACTTAGTAATATCGCTCTTATCATAGCTAGAAACAATCTTTCTTTGAACAATGTGGTTTCTGTAATTACCGAAGTAATTTTCTTATACATTACCATCTTCTTATCATTGATCTATTTTATCAAGACCCTTATTAGTTATGCAAGACTGAAGAAAGCATTGAATGAAAAATTAGATGCTCTTTTCTACCTATCATTCTCTCCTTTTGGGTTGGCATTGTTCATTATTTTGTATTTTTACACCAAGAATCAAGCAAAAGAAAAAATTGATTCTATCCGATAACCATAGCTCCAAAACTGAGAGATGACCACACTACAAACCAAAGAAAAAACCATCGAACTAAATACTATTGAAGAAGCCATTCAAGACATTAAAGATGGTAAGGTAATCGTAGTTGTTGATGATGAAGACAGAGAAAATGAAGGTGATTTTTTAGCAGCTGCTGAAAAAGTAACTCCAGAAATGATCAACTTTATGGCTACTCATGGTCGTGGATTGATCTGTGCGCCTCTTACTGAAAACCGTTGTAAAGAATTGCAACTTGGAATGATGGTGGCCAACAATACAGATCCTATGGAGACGGCTTTTACTGTTTCCGTAGATTTAAGAGGACAAGGTGTGACCACAGGAATCTCTGCTTCTGACCGTGCAAAGACAGTTCAAGCATTGTTAGATTCAGAAACAAAACCTTTCGACTTGGCAAGACCTGGACATATCTTCCCTCTAATCGCCAAAGAAGGTGGTGTGTTGAGAAGAACTGGGCATACGGAAGCTGCAATTGACTTCGCTCGATTGGCTGGATTGAAACCTGGCGGAGTGATTGTGGAAATCATGAATGAAGATGGAACTATGGCTCGATTACCGCAATTGATGGAGGTAGCTAAAAAGTTCGACATAAAAATTGTTTCCATTGAGGACTTGGTGGCCTACAGAATGGAACACGATTCTTTGATTGAAAAAAAAGAAGACTTTACCATTCAAACACGATTTGGTGAGTTCCGATTGAGAGCCTACCAACAAACGACCAACAATCAAGTTCATTTAGCTTTAACCAAAGGAACTTGGAGTTCAGATGAACCTGTCTTAACTCGTGTGAATTCCGCATTGGTAAACAATGATATCTTAGGAACCTTAACCAACGATGTTGATAAGAGATTGGATCAAATGTTTCAAACCATCAACAAAGAAGGAAAAGGAGCTATTTTATTTATCAACCAACAAAATCAGTCTCAGAACCTTTTGAGCAGATTAAACATTCTGAAAGAAAATCAGAAAAATGGAGAACTCAAAGCTCCAAGTATCGCTATGGACAACAAAGATTTTGGAATTGGAGCTCAAATGTTACACGATTTGAACATCAGTAAAATCAAGCTATTGACCAATACACAACAAACAAGACGCGTTGGAATGATTGGATACGGTTTGGAGATTGTGGATTATATTGAATATTAATCTACTTATATTCATCACTTCGCTAACTACTTAACTTGTCCTAATACAGGTTTATTTGTAAGGTGTGTGTACAACTCAAGTGTCTTTATAAAGTTGTTGAGAACAAAAAGTAATGTACCAAAAAGAGTGATAAAAGCAGGAATAGCAATAGACTTTATGTCGATATGACTTTTAGTCAAATTGTTTATGAAATAGTAGCTTACAACGCTAATGATCATTGCCAAAATCCCACATAAAATCAGGATCGGTTTAAATGAAATTCTCTTAGAAAGCTGTTGTGAGTACTGTGGTTCCAATTCAATTTGATACATTAAAGAATCCACAAAGCTGTCCGATGTTTCTAGCTTACTTTTCTCTAATATTTTTTTAAAATCGTCTTCTTTCATAATAAATGTTTGATATCCTTTCCTAGTATTCTTTTGAGTTTGTTGTGAAAATTGGTTCTTCCTCGATGCAAATCAATTTTAATTTTTGATTTTCCAAAACCTGTAACCTCCTGTATTTCCTTGATTTTAAGTTCGTTCAAATAATACAGTCGAAGTACAAGTGCTTCATCAGGCTTTATTTGTTTCAACGCTAGATTTATGAACTTCTTTTGGTCATCTTCAGTCATTTGATTTTTATGATCGATACTCATCTCTATGGTTTCAGTATCAATAGTTAAATCGTTCTTTTGCTTCTTCAGTTCGTTATAACTTGCGTTGACTACGATGCGATATAACCAAGATGAAAATGAAGCATCGAAACGGAAAGTATTCATGTTCTTATAAACCTTAATAAATACATTCTGTAACACATCCTCAGACCTGACAGTATCTTTCAAAATAGAACAGATTAGTGACAAAGAGTGATCTTTATACAGCAAAACAAGACGCTTAAATGCATCTGTATCACCGTCAATCGCTCTTGCCACTAATTCGTGATCTCTTTTTGTATTAGCTTTCAAGTCTTTTTCTGATGTAATGAGCTAATACAAGTCCTCCTGCTCCAAAAATGAGTATGGTACCCCAAATCAAAAGATCCATGGTATCTTCCGTAATTGACATGACTGTAAACACGGACGATACCAATAAGCCTATACCCAATCCAAAAACAATGCAACCTATGTCCAAATAGCGATACTTATTCGTTACACGTTCTATATAAACTCCTTTCTCAATCATTGCTTTTCTAATTAAGTAATTATACTTTGCAATGATGAATACAATTGAAACCAGTGCACCGACTAAAACAAGTCCACCTAAAATTTCTAATATTTTGCTTTCCATAACTTAAAAATGTTTACCTATTAATGTTTCTATGCTTCTCAATAGTGGAGATAAATTATTCGCATTCCCGAAAATCACGAATCCGTACTTCTGCTCTGGTATAAACATTGCGTAGCACTCAAATCCAGGGTTCTTTCCAGTATGTAGATGCACCAGTCCATTGATCGTTTGCTTTTGTGCAAAACCCAATCCCCATCCAGTCTGCCCTGTCTCTTTGAACAATTTGTGATTCTCGTCAAAATGAAACGCTTCTTTGAGCATTGTATCTCTCGTTGATATTTTAATATTCTTCGGATCCAACATCTCCAATAAAAAGTATGCGTAATCTCTTGCGTTGGAATGCAAGCTAAATCCTGGTCCTACTTTCTTATACTTGTTGATTTCAGGTATCATAGTTCCATCAGAATGTCCCCTAGCAGTTGTGTTTACAAAGCTCTCATCCCAGACATAAAAACTACGTTTCATGTTTAGAGGTTTTGTCACAAATTCTTCAATCATCTTATCCAATGATCTTCCCCAATCAATCTGATTCTTGAGTGAGAAAGCAGCTCCTAGGTGTTGATAGGCTTCTCCAGAATAAGAAAAACCGGTTCCAGGTTTAAAAGCAATAGAAATTGGCTTTCCTTGCGTCCAGTTGGGTATTCCCGTTGTGTGCGACAGTATCATTCTTGGAGTCAACAATTTGTAGTTTTCCAATGAATTTTCCTCAATGGCCTCCTTCGGAAATACTGGCTCTAAAAATGGAAATATGGGTGAATCTAGATTGATCTTACCCTCTTCCATCATTTTCATTATAAAATAGGCAAACAGTGGTTTTGAAAGTGAAGCCCCTTGAAATACTGTCTCTACAGTTACCTTTTCAATGGTCTCGCTATTGGCCAACCCAAATACATTGCTATAGACAATTTTGCTGTTATTAATAATGGAAATAGAAATACCTGGATAATCCAAGGAATCCATTACTTTTCTAATCTTATCTTCAAATTTGGTGACTGGTATGGTCTCTCCATTAGGTACTCGGAAGTCATGTCTGTCAATCTGACCATTAACAGCGGAGGATATAATTAATACACCAATGGTTATACATAGGAATCTAGTCCTTTTTAAAAATTTCATTCTTCTATTTTAAAGGTTAATACTTACTTGAAGTAATTAATTACTCTAATAAGACAAATCAACTTTTAAAACGGTTACAAAAAATTTTGAAATGGGTCTAAGAAATCTATTTCGCAAGGGTTACCCCAGAAGAGAAGCAAAAATGAATACTAAAAAAACTACCTCTGTAGAAACCTAGTAATTAGAGAGTTTGTTTCAACCTCAGAAGGGTCTCTACCTTGTAAAAATAGTCTAGCAGTTAGATTGCCTCTCAAAGTGATATCATCACCTAGAACTTCCAACCAGCTTCCTTCACGCAAGCCTAAAACGGGTGTGTCATTAAACACATGAAACTCCTTAATTCTTGTCTCGCGAGTTTCCCCCATATGAGTGGAGTTAGGATCTGGATCTAAATAATGCGCGTTGATATTAAATGGAATCGTAGCCATTGTATCAAAACTAGGTGGATACACAATGGGCATATCATTGGTATTCATCATGGTCATACCGCAGATATTGCTTCCCGCACTTGTACCTAGATAAGGAGTTCCTTTTTCTAAAACAGTTCGCAAAACATCCAGCACATCATTTTTGTACAATTGATTCACCAGTTCAAATGTATTTCCTCCACCCGTGAAAATTCCTTGAGCATTCAAAATTGCTTGTTGAGGGTCCCCAAACTCATGAATTCCTTTCACGTTAATATTAATTTTATCAAAAGCCTTTTGGACATTTGAGGTATAAGCATCATAAGAAATACCACTCGGTCTTGCATATGGAATGAAGAGCAATTCCTCCACTCTACTAAAATGTTTTGACAAAGTAGGTAAGAGATACTCTAGAGGTTTACTCCCATGAACAGTGGAAGTACTGGCAATAATCATTTTCTTCATAAGGTCAAAAGTAGAGAATATCACACATTATTAACAGAACTTTATTTATTCTTAAGACAATTTTAGAGAATAGAATGTTTTCTTTGTGATCAGAACAAACTAACAACAGCATTGAACTTGAGAAAAGGGCTCTTCTTATTATTTATCGTATTCGCTTCTATTTATGGTCATGCGCAACAGGATAAATTCTGGTTGAAAGGAATAGTAAGAGATTCGGTAAACCTCATTGCCAATGCCCACGTTGTAAACCTGAATACTGAAAAGGGAACCTTTACAGGTGATTATGGTCAGTATAGAATTGTAGTTTCTATTGGAGATACGCTAACGGTGTCATCCATTCAGTATGAGCCTTACAAAGTTGTCATCACAGATCCAATTGCTTATTCAAAAAAGCTGAACGTAATTCTTAAAAAGTCTGTGATTGAATTGGATGAAGTGGTCGTTCGGAACACAGATTTGATTGGAATCCTGCGCTCAGACCGCAAGAAAGTTCCGAAAGATTCTATTGCCATGGTGGGTAGAGATATGAGTCAAGTCATTGTAAATATTGCAGATCAAACCACTGGATTTGATGAAAAAACAGCAGAGGAAACCAATACTGTAGGAAACATTGATCGAGCAACCGACCCTACAAAGAGTTTTAAGGGAGTGGGTGCTGCATTTGGTTTGGGTCGTGGCAATCGGAAGGCGAGAAAAATCAAAAAAATCACCTCAGACAAGTTTGCCAGTAATATTATATACAATCAATTAAAAATGCACAAAGAATATATCACTGAAAGAA
>CAZTFN010000044.1:0-19253 GCA_964612905.1 uncultured Flavobacterium sp.
GTAATTATCAATTCCCATTGTAAAAAACGTATTTTTATATGTACACAATGGAACGAACTCATTTATCACGAGTTATCCCACAAGTGGGAACCGAACTTTAATTATCAAGTTACTTTTCTTTGTTTTCGTGGGCGTGCTCTATCTTGTGGCAGTAGGTGCTGCAGCTATCGCTTCGTTCTATGCCATCTTAGCTCTGGTTTGAGTTTACCTTCTTTGAGTTTATAATCGAATCCTACAGCTTGATTATTTACAGTTTCACTAAAGTGATACAATTCATATTCATCGGAAAGCATATCTGCAAGCTCTATGTCATGGGTAGAAACCAATATCTTATTTTGATTCTTTCTCAAAGCGGATAGTACAGATTTCCCTGCAGAGATTCTTTCAACTGTATTGGTTCCTTTAAATATTTCATCTAGAAGAAACAGATTTTTATCTCCACTTGCACTTTGCTTCAAGATTTCTTTAATGGTTAATACTTCTTCAAAATAGTAACTCTTATCGTTCATTAAATCGTCGTTGATTCGTATGGCAGAAAACACTTTCAACAAAGGAAAAGTCATCAATTTTGCAAAACAAGTATTTATCGTGAGACCAGTAATTACATTCAATCCAATGGCACGAATAAAGGACGTTTTTCCTGACATATTTGAACCTGTAAGTAGTATAGATTTTTCTAATATTTTAATGCTATTGGTTACACAATTAAAAATCAGGGGATGACTAAGATGATCCGCAACGATATGATCTTCGGAGTGAATTATTGGTTTACAGAATGTTTCCACTCCTTTTCTCATGGAAGCTATGGAAATTAACATATCGATATGCCCTACAAACTTGAAGATACTTTCTACTTCTTCTCTTTTACTATCTAGCCTTTTCAAAACCCCAAAAAGCAACAATGGCTCTAGTAAAAATGTGGTTTTAAAAATCTCAAATAGGAACCAAGCAATAATTTCAAACTCACCTTGTAGTTTGGCTTCAAGTTTAAAAAAGGTCATCCTATTTTTTACTTCATTCACCAACTTAATTGATTTGGAGAGGTTCGGATCAATTCTTTTCAACGAAGGGCTCTCGTATAAATGAGATGCCACATTATGAAGTAGCAAAAGTTGAGGAATAGAACTTACATATTGGGCCAGATTATTTTTATTCCAATAATGAAGCACAAAATTGATACAAAAAATACCTAATAACACCATTAGGAAAATAGGATTAAAGAAGCTCAAAACGAGGGATCCTAAAGCCGCAAGGGATAATATTCTTATCGCAAAAAACCAACGTGGTGGATGAATATGATTCTCCTGAAATAGTGATGTTATGAAGTAGGCATCTTTATGATTTAATTTCTCAAGTTGCTCTTGAATTGAAATTCTAAAATTTGAATTTTTCGAGAATTCAGTAATGATTTCTTCATTCAACTCAGTCTTTTTTTCATTGATGTTGATCGAGCGAAGATGATTGTATAGATATTGTTGACCAATGGGCGAATGTGTTCGATCGAGAAACATAAATAGGTCATCAAAATCTAGGTCCATACAAGTTTTGTCTGATAAAATTTGATGTGCTTGAGAATTGTCCTTCTTTCTAAAATATTTCTCAATACTTTCAAAATCGAAGGCTTCATCTTTTGGTTTTCCAAAGGACGCTTCTAATCTCTTGATAACTTCCTTTTTACGATTGAATTTTAATTGAGAAATTCCATATCGTATTTGAAACAAAATGTCTTTTATCATTAAATAGTTAGTATTTAATTTTGTTCAAATGTTACAATAAAATCTCTTACTTTCAAATTAACATTAGAGGATTGGTTCATAAAAGCATTAAACCATTAATCAGTACCTTTGTCAGAGAACAAATCATCGAAAAATGAATTCATATATCTATGTACTCAGTGTAAACGGTCTTTTATTTTTAATGAGTTTGATCTTTTATTTTTTCCCACCCAAAAAGATCAATAGTTTGTACGGTTACAGAACGCATAGAACCATGCAGAATGACGATGTTTGGAACTTTGCCAATTCACTTTTCAACACGACTTTATTGAAGTATGCTTCGATAAGTTTTGCGGCAGCAATGATTTTGGCCTATTTAAATCCAGAATTGATGACGTCTTGGTTTCCTATGGCTTTTCTCTTTTTTACCTTGTTGGTTTGTATCATTACCACTGAGAAAGCTTTGAATCAAAATTTCGATAAAGAAGGGAATCGAATTTCTAAAAGGTAGTAATCAAAGAGAAGGAGAAGTTTCTTCCTGGGGCAGAGATTCCAGAAGCAAATTCACGGTAGTGCTGATCAAAAACATTTCCAATCATTCCTTGCAATCTCCAGTGATCATTAAAGGCATAACTACTATTAAATCCTAAAGTCATCCAACTTGGTGATCCAAAGTAAATATCTACTTCCTCGGTAGCATTTGGATCTACAATGGGAGTCAAATCGTGATTATCAATTCCCTCTGTGATATTAAAGTCAGTGATGTCTTTCTTGCTATTGAAACGGAAACTCGCACCCAATTGTAGTTTATCATCCACATAATTCAAGTCAAACTGACCGAACAATGGTGGAATTGAAGACAAGGGTTCGTCCGTATCATAAGTTCTTCCTTTGGTATAAGTAATGAATCCTGAAGTATTAATCTTATCAGAAAGCTTCCCTTGATAACTTCCTGTATATCCATAGACATAGGCCGTCTTTCTATTTTGGTTGGCAACCACATTGCCTACTTCGCCATCAAATAAAATGGTCGAAGATCCATTGATCGTAAAGTCATCACGAATGATATAATTATCCAACAAAGTGTAATAGGTATTGAAACCTAATCTGAATCTACGATCGTTAAAATATTTTTGAACACCTATCTCAGCATTGTATGCAACCTCTGGTTTTACATGAATGTTAGGTACAGTTACAAAACCGGCCTTTTCACGAACTCTACCAACGTCATCAATGTTTGGAGAACGGAATCCTGAAGAAACCACACCATTTAATTGCCAATTTTTATTCGGTCTGAAAACATATCCGATGGTGGCTGTAAATGCCGAATTATTCACTTCAATATCGGTCTCTGGAAGTTGAATGAATGTCTGATCGATCCAAGTTGCTTCTAAATGGGTTCTAGTAAATCGAACTCCAGTATTCAAAGTCGATTTTGAATTCAAATCTTGTCGATATCCTGCATAAACAGCAGAACTCATATAGCTACTTCCGCCATCTGGATAACGCGATTGCACATTGAAATTCCCTGCAAACCCTAAAATTTCATTTCCTGAAACGTTCAAAGTTCTTCCAAAGGAATTGGAATCGACGTCATTGTGCGCCATTTCAAATCCATAAGTCAATGTTCTTCTTTTGTCTTTGGTTAAGGGAACAGAAAAATCACCGTTGATGCTAAAGATATTTACTTCTTCTTCACGATAGGTTCTATCCAAACTTCCGAACCTTCTTTGAATTCTTGATTCTTGAATATTTTGATAGGCTACTGTGAATGTTCCTTCATCTAACCAAGCCTTTCTAGGATGAATGTTCAACTGCGGTGAGATCAACAAGCGATCTTGTGGACCGTAATACCATTCAGCGAACTTCAGTTGTCCTCCTGACATTTCGTCCAATCGATCAAATCGAGGGATGTCTGAAGACGTTGAATACTGCAAATTGATTTTTAAATCTGTTTTTGCCGATAACGGAACATAGAACTTTTGGAGTAAATCAGTTTGATTGTACCCTGTGTTTCTTTGTAAGTTAGGGTCATTATTCACCGTTGGTGCTACCGCGAAAAAATCATCGGTATTTTCTGAATAGGTGAATACTTTTCCCCAATCATCAAAACCATGTGAGCGATTTTTACCCATTTGCAAGTCTCCAAAATCACTGAAGGAAATGCTGGTAAAAGAACCAAATTTCGCTGCACTAATTTCAACAGAAGCATTGGTTGTGATTTCATTGTTCACCGATGAGAATCTGTTGAAAAAACTCGTATGTACTTCTGTCTCCTCAGAAAGCTTTGGTGTTTTGGTATAATAATGAATGACTCCACCCAAAGCGTCTGAACCATAAGTTACAGATGAAGGTCCGAATACGATCTCGGTTCTATCCAACTGATTTGGAGAAACTGTAATGGCATTCTGTAGGTGCCCTTTTCTGTAGATGGCATTGTTCATTCGAACTCCATCAACTACCAACAAAACCCGATTGGATTCCATTCCTCTAATCACCGGACTACCACCACCAAATTGCGACTTCTGTACTTTCACTCCTGGAACCGCCGCCAACAAATCTGCTGATGTTTGTGGAGACAATTGTTCAATTTCCTTTGAGGTTACCACTGCAATCTGTTCAGCAACTCTATTGGCCTTTGCATCATCTTTGAATACAGACAACACCACCTCATCCAATTGCTCGGATCCTTTGGTTAAGTATATGGTAAATTTTTTCTTTCGGAGATCGGATTTCGTAAACTGCTTTAGAGCATATGAAATGTGAGAAAAGATCAAGATCTCATCGTCTTTAATGGCGCTAATATCTACCTTACCGTCGCTTTTGGTAAACGAACTGAAAGTCTCAGCTTCATTAAAAACCGTTACGTTGTTAATGGGTCTTCTAGTTTCCCTATCTAGTACTTTGACTTCTTGAGCCAAAGCAGAAATTGTCATCAAAAAAATAATGATAAATCCTATCTTCCTCATCTACTGAATACCGCTTCTAAAACGCTTAAAGACTTCGGGTTTTTAAATCCGCCCAAATGTAGTTCAAAATATCGAATTAACATTCGTAATAGAGATTGTCTTTGAGTTTTAGAAAAATTTATGGATTCAATAGCATCAAATTTTATGCCTAACAGCCTTTTTAATTGAAGAACTTCATCTCCAGAAACGATTTCTTTTTGAGTAGATTCTTCCGTAAAGACTCCATCAATTAAATGAAATGCCTGTTTATCAGCATCTGAAGTGTCTGGATAGAAGCCCAAAAACTTGGTGAGATTCAGTAAAAACAATAAGTGAAAATTAGAAGTGGTATTGTGTGAATCTAACCATAAAAATGAATTCTCTAGATACTCATACAGTAAGACATTAGATTCTTCTTCTTGAATGGAGCTTGACAATACTTCAGAAAGAAACATGACCACAGATTGCTTGATGACATCCGAATGGAGTGTTTGATAGATGTAGTTTACTTGTGCTTCCCTGATGGACTGTAAGTTTCGCTTCTCTTGATAACTGATAACTACAGAAAGCAGGGTTAACGGTTGAAAGTATGCGGCTTTTAATTTTCCTTTCTTCGATTTTAAAACTCCTTTGATCATACAAGAGATCAGCCCAAGTTCATGGGTATAGAGTTTTACAATGAGGCTTGAATCGCCATATTTAATGGAGCTTATCACAATGGCTTTGGTAGAAACAACTCCCATTAATTGATGATGGCTATTTTGGTCGTAGAGGTTTGCGTGGCATCATCGTTGGCTAACAAGACAATATAAATTCCAGAAGCCACTTTTTTACCAGCTAAATTGGTCTTGTCCCAAACCACCTTTCCTCCTTGCAGTTCTTGCCCTTCAATTACATTGGTCTCATAGACTAAATTTCCAGCAACATCTAAGATTTTCACATTGGTACCTCTTGGGAGATTGGTTCCATTTCTACCATCTATTGTCACCGTGTTATGAAATTTTCGAACAGGGTTTGGATATGCGTACACTTCACCTAGTTCATCCCCGAAAGGTGCCACATTACTATTGTAGGCAACAATCCCTTTATCGGTGGCAAAGAATACTTTACCAGTTTCATCATCTACGGCAATCTTTACAATTCTATCAGAAGGTAATGGCGAATTCTCAGAACTAAAAGTAGCCAATGTTGTTTGTCCATTTGGATTGGTATACACCACTCCTCCATTATCTGTTCCGAACCATTTGTTGTTTGCACCATCTACGACAATAGACGTTACGATTTGCTCTCCTAACAATCTTCGAGGGATTCCATCATCCAAGATGATGATGGGTCGTGCATCTACTACGTCGGCATCGAATACTCCAGAGGCATTGCTAAACACTACCAGTCCTGCAATGGTTCCAATCCAGATTCTATTGTCTCTATCCACCGCAACACTTTCTACTCGTGAATTTGGCAAGCTTCCTTGAGTTGCATTGGTATTTAAAGCTCGTAATCGGTTTCCATTTTCATTGAAGGCAACAATTCCGTCTCCACGTGTTCCGATCCAAACACTGTTGTTTCTATCTACAGCAATTTCAGACAACCCGAAAGAATTGGCAGGCTTTACCGCTCCGATATCAAACCCAGACCAGCTTCCATTGGAGAATTTTTTAAGTTCATTCGTCACTCCTATATTAGTCATCCAAAGGTCACCTCTTGAATCATAGGCTGCCCCAGAAATTCGAATGGTCACACTACTTGGGTCTAAGGGTAGAATGTCTTCCAAATCACTATTCAAGTGATTGTAAAAATTCGTGACTTCGTTTTCTTCCACTTCAAATAATCCTCCCGTATTGATGGTATTTACCAAAGTTGTTTCTCCAAATCCGCTAATAAAGGCTCTGTTGTCATTATTTGGATCGATAGTCACATCTACCAAAGGCGGAAAAGGGTTGCTCGGATCATTTGTGGCAGTAAACCAGTTTTCACCATCATAATGCGTATATCCTAAATTTCTTTGCACAGGAGCGAAAGTTTGAGAATATCCTCCATACACCACCCAAAGGTGATTGTTTTGAGCTGATAATGAAAAAATATCGTTAGACACAGGGCCTTCAGGATGAATCTCTGTAAAACCTGTTGGATTTGCGAATGAGGAAGTCAGTACACCGAACTCTTGTGTGGCTAAAAAAACCTCGTTATCCACAGCAAATACATTGTTCAGGTTGTAATCAAATTCAACGGTTGCACTTCCATTCAATACTTCTGAAAACTCAGGGTCGAAAATCACAAAGGAATCATTCAAAGCAACAGATAAATATAAATCAGATGCCTTCATACCATTAACGGTCGCAAAGAAATCTCTCTGAAAAGAAAGACCATTGGTATTCACGATCTCAAAGATTCCCGTATTCAATACGGTATAAAGTCGATCGTTGAAAACATCCATTTCTTTGAATAAGTTATTTCCCCCAACAATCGTTTGCCAATTATTAAAATCGATCAAATTCGGATCGGTCACATCGGCATAAAAAACTCCTTCATTAGTGGCTGCATCAATCCATCAAATACAGCAATCTCATTCACTTGAACATCGGTAGAACCAACACCTATAAAGAAGGTATCTCCAAATTCCAATCCGTTGATATCATACTCAACAATGGCAAAAGCTGTAGACAAGTACAAGGTTCCTTGATACTCATAGATATGATTGATACTTTTGGATCCTGATTGATTGAAATTGACAATATCTGCAGATATGGTAATACTTCCATCGCCATCTACAACTTCAATGAGTCCATTCTCATAACCAATAACGAGTCTATTGGTACTTGCACTGTAATGAATAGCTGTAGTTGTCTGACCCGATAATCCTTGAACAGAAGAAAGCTTTTGGGTTTGTCCCGTTGTACCATCATAAACAAATACAGCATTGTCTGATAGGGCGTAAATCACATTACCTACCTTCACAAAATCCTTGACATTATTATAGGAGTAAAAATCTTCCCATGAATCGCTAAAATCGACTTGAGCCGTGATCGAATAGCTAATGAAGGTAACCAGTATGAAAAGAATTTTTCGCATAGAGTTGGCGGTGATCGCAAATATATTGCATTTCATTGATACCATAACGACAAATAATTTACATTAGTACACCTGAAACCCATACCATGCCTAAGGAAATAGAACGTAAATTTTTGGTTGAGAGTGATGAATTCAAGGAGTTGAGTTTTAAAAAAGTATACTTGAAGCAGGGTTACTTGAATTCTGATAAAAACAGAGCGGTACGCGTACGAATTACCAACGATGCTGCTTTTCTAACCATCAAAGGAAAATCTAACGAATCTGGCACGACTCGTTTTGAGTGGGAAAAAGAAATTTCTATTTCTGAAGCCAGCCAATTGATGGCTTTATGTGAACCAGGAATTATTGAAAAAAATCGCTTTTATCATGAGTTTGGAAATCATGTTTTTGAGGTTGATGAATTCTTAGGAAATCACGAAGGTTTAGTTCTTGCTGAAGTTGAATTACAAGATGAGAATGAACCCTTTGAAAAACCCAAATATTTGGGTAGAGAAGTGACAGGCGATGATCGATATTACAACTCCAATTTGAGTAAGAATTCATCTAAATTTTGGGCATAAAAAAACCTCGAACTGAAAGTTCGAGGAAATTTAATAAACCTACCCCCTAAAATAAGATTTATAATATCCGCCTACTCTCGTATTTGGATACGCAAATATAGATTTTTTTTGCTGATTAACAAATGTTTATTCAACTTTTATATGATTGTAAAAAGGCACTGTATTATTTTTAAAATGTATAAATCAATTGACTTGATTTATTGATAAATACTCAAACAAAAACAATCTTTTTTGCATTATATGCAAAAAAGAACACTAAAAAAATGACTTAAGCTACCTAAAAGAACAAAGACATGAAATATTGCATGGTTGAATGGAAGGCGTTTTATGGAATACAATATGGCACCTACCGTATAAAATACACCTCCTAAAAACAACAATTTCAGGCCGTTAGCAGAAAGACTTTCCATCAAAGGCTTGATCGCAAAAATAATTTGCCAGCCCATCAAAACATACATAATTGTTGATAACTTATCGTACTTCCCCGTGAAGAATAACTTTAAAACAATCCCAACGAGCGCAAAACCCCAAGTCAATCCAAAAATAACCCAACCTGTGGTACCTTCTAAAGGAATCAAAGTGAAGGGTGTATAGGTACCTGCAATGAGCACAAAAATGGCCGCATGATCAAAAATATTGAGTCGTCTTCTGAGCTTTACTTCTTTTGCAGAATGATAGAAAGTAGAAGCCGCATATAACACAATCAAACTGATTCCGAAAATGTACAGACTAGCAGGTTTCCAAAAACCTGAAAATTCAAATGATTTGATGATTAAAAAAGGGAGTCCAGCGATGCTTAATAGCAAACCCAATCCATGAGTAATGATATTCAATCTTTCTTCACTTTTTGAATATCGCGTAATCAAGTCTTCTTTCATGTTCAGGAATTCGTATCGTCCATATACAACTCATCATTCAACAATTCATTGTGTATGATATTGAAAGTTTTTTCTTTCAACGTTTCCATGTCTTCTTTGGTACTCAATCCTTTTGTTTCTATGAACTGGTGTTGCTTGATTCTGAACGTTCCAGGTCCGCCTCTCAGGAAGTTCCAAGAAAAAAATCGCTTACAGTCATAATACGTTTGAGGAACGATAGGAATTTCAAACTCCATTGCCAAGCTAAACGCTCCATCTTTAAAAGGTGCTAGCACTACATCATAATCTGGAACCAATCCTTCAGGGAATATTCCGATGCTTGTTCCGCCTTTGAGTTTTTTCTTGGCGAGATCATAAACTCTCTTTCTACTTTTGTGACTACTTCTATCCACCATAATCACAACACGCTTGTAAAAGAATCCAAAAATGGGAATCTTAACCAATTCAATTTTCCCCACAAAAACAATCGGATTTTTGCTCAAAGTAATCAGTAAGAAGGCGTCCATCAGTGAAGCATGATTGGGACAGAACATATAACTCTGATTGATGTTCAATTCCTGTTCAATTTCCTTCTTGACACGGAATCCCATTCCATAAACCAAAATGAATGACCAAACTCGTACCATCTTCCAAAAAGTAGGATAATAGCTATCTTTTGAAGTCAGCACCAACAATGCTGGCACCATCAATATGATTGTTATTACTAAAAGCACATAAAACCAGATCCTCCAGAGAAGTAAAAAAGGAATCTTAACCCAACCCATTATGCGAATTTACTAATATTCTTTTGCATGGTTCATTTTCTATTGAAAACTGTATTTTTGTGTGCACAAATTTAGAACCATGTCTAGAATACTTACAGGTGTACAAAGTACTGGAACTCCTCATTTAGGAAACTTATTAGGAGCCATTTTACCTGCTATAGAAATGTCGAATGATCCCAACAATGAGTCGTTCTTGTTTATTGCTGATATGCATTCATTGACTCAAATAAAGGATGGGGATACGTTAAGAGAGAACACCTATAGTACTGCGGCGACATGGTTGGCTTGTGGTATCGACATTAATAAAACTGTTTTTTACAGACAAAGTGATGTCCCTGAAGTTACAGAATTGGCTTGGTATTTAAGCTGTTTCTTTCCGTATCAAAGATTGACTTTGGCGCATAGTTTTAAGGACAAAGCAGACCGACTTTCGGATGTGAATTCGGGATTATTTACCTATCCTATGTTGATGGCTGCAGACATCCTATTATATGATGCGGAAATTGTCCCTGTGGGGAAAGATCAATTGCAACACTTGGAAATGACACGAGATGTTGCCAATCGATTGAACAATATTGTTGGAGACACCTTGGTTCCACCACAAGCAAAAGTTCAGGAACACACCAAATTGGTTCCAGGAACGGATGGTGAGAAAATGAGCAAATCTAGAGAGAATGTGATCAATATTTTCTTACCGAATAAGAAATTGAGAAAGCAGATCATGTCGATCAAAACAGATAGTACTCCATTAGAAGATCCTAAAAACCCAGATACTGATAATGTGTTTGCACTTTACAAACTCATTGCTTCGGATACTCAAATTGCCGAGATGCGCGCGAATTATGAAGGTGGTAATTATGGATACGGACATGCCAAACAAGCGTTGTATGAGTTGATCATTGACAAGTTTGCTACGATCAGAGATCGTTACAATCATTATATGGAGAACAAGCATGAAATTGATGATGCGTTGGCGATTGGTGCGGAGAAGGCGCGTGTAGTTGCTCAGGAAGTCCTGAAAAGAGTTCGTAGTAAGACGGGATATTAGTCAATTGCAATGAATCAATGCAAGAACAGAAAAATGAAGGTTATTGAAATTTAAACTTCTCTGTTTATTATTTTCTTTATTAGAAATCTTTTGATATCATCTGAATACCAACCTAGTAATAAGCCCATAGTTACCATCAATACTGATGTTAATAAACCTGAAGACTCTTCTTTAGTGAATTTCCTGATCTCAATACTGTCAGTATTTGCAATTTTACCAAAAGATTCTAAACCTACTTTTTCACCTAATCTATTAAGCACTAAACATTTTAAATCAAAGTATTTTTTACTGTCAATAATAAGAGGATTAAAAACCACACTGTCCTTCCTTATTACACCAAGATAATTCTTAAAATAATCGTAATCATTAGATGCTATTATTTCGGGTTCCTTTAACAATTGTCCATTTTTAATTAAAAAACCAACGGGAACGTCGGAATCGTAAAACGATTTTAATATACTTGAATTTCCATTATTTACTACTCTAAAGGTTAATAAACTTAAGTTTTGATTATTCTTTCTCAAATCGATCCCTTGATACTCAATTTTAAGACTATCAATATCTTCACTGACCGTTAATACCTCTTCATTTGAGATTATTTCAAATGAAAGTTTTGGTTTCTTCTCAAATATATATGTCTGATAAATCCACATCCCACAAGTGATCAAGAATAAAAAAAGAGCTAACCAGAAACCCCATTTTGACCAATCAAATTTTGTTTTATTACTCATTTACTTAAATTCATTTTCTCTGATAAGACATCTCTAATAAATACAATTTTTTAATAATATGGAAAAATCCATGTGAACAGAAATTTACTCAATCATGATGATCAAGAAAGAAATCTGAGATGGTGAGATACTGAAACAAGCCTGCCTGTAAGCAGACAGGCTCAAAATAATAGTTCATTACAACTGTTAACTGCGACCGTCAACTAAAAATTGACCACTGCACTTCGACAAACTCAGTGTGACCAATTTACCATTTCGCTTATATACCTTAACCCAAGGTTACAGCAAACTGGCAAACGATTCCACCCATAATTCCGAGTGTAATGATCCAGTATCCTGCGTTGATGGCAATGTATTTGAATTTCTTTCTTTCAAACATTGCTTGTATGGCTAAAATTGGAAGTGCAAAGAATACTCCTGTCAACGCTCCATGCAAGAGACCATGCTTAAAGTCTTTGTAATTGCCTCCGTATTTGGCTAAAAAGTTTTGGAAATCGGCAGCTGCGTCTGCAGTCAATTCTGTGGCTCCTGATTCCATCATAGAAGAAAAAGCTCCTAGTTGATGTACCGTCATGAACTGTAAGAAGAACGCAATGAAAAAACTAAATACATAACTCAAAATCAAAATGAGTAACATATTCCCCTCTTTCAAAGATTCTTCTGTGAATCCCATTTGCTTCATCCATGCTTTTCCAAACAGTGGACCATACCAGACAAACCCGATCACCATTGGCACCAAAGCGGCCAAGGCGAGATATAAATAATTAGTTTCCATAAGAAAAGTTTTGGTTATTGTTATCCAAATATAGACAAATAAGCTCTTGGCTCACAGTGAAGTATAAAAAAACCGAAGCTGATTCTGTATAAAATTCAGGACTCGCTTCGGTTTAAAGTATATATAAGTTCTTCTAATTTATAACAATAGATTTTGCAATAGCTTCTAATTCTAGCACAAAGTTTTTCTTATCTACCGAAGGTGCATAGGTAAAACCTTCCACGACTAACAATCGATCGTTTTTCTCATCTACAATCGCATAGTTTAGGAACGGTCCTGCCATAAAATCATTCTTTACCTCCCATTTTCCACGGGTCTCGAATGCTTTGTTGTCTCTAATTTTTGTTTCAACAGTATACGGTGTATATGCAGCTTCTGTGATCATATACATGCCTTCTTTTGCACCAGGAATGTATCTTTCACCAATTGCATCTCTCATTGGAATGATGCCATCTACAATGCTTTGATCGTCTTTTAGAGGTAATGAATACACCAAGATATTGTTATTCCCTGCACCTCGCGCAATTCCACTCTTCAAATGCTGTCTTAACCATAAGAATTCTCCGGTATCGTCTACCGTTCTGAACTCCTCTGGAATGGTTAGTGAGATGTTTAAATTTTGGAATGTTTTGTATTGTGAATCATCCACTCGCTTATTCACAAAAATGTTCTGCAAATAACGAATGTCTGCAGCTCTGAAGGTCTCTACAACCTCATTTCCTCTTTCCTTAATTAGGTTGATCAATTCTTCTTCATTCGTAGCACTTGCATATACAACCGTTTGCGGTCTTGAAAATCTATTGTAGATCGTCTTGATTCCTGTAGTGTCTGCCAATTCCAAAATAAATACATTTCTTGTTGGTTTGAACATCGAGTTAAATCCTCTTGGTGGAATCTGAGAGGTGGACAATGTTTTCTCAGGTTGAGGAAGTCCTACTTGTAATTTTCCAAAGGTTTGGCGAATTTCATTCCCAATATCACCTTGCCACTTGCTATTGTCTACCACTACCAATACTTGTCCAAAATTCCCGATGGATTTTGGTAAAACGATCGCATCGTTACCACAAGAAGTTAGCAGCGAAAGCGTAAATAGCGCAATGAATACTCTTTTCATCTGATTAGCTTTTATATATTTTTAGTTTTGTTCCTGGTTTGATGGATTTAACACTCCAAATATTGTTCCACTTTTTAATATCGTCAGTAGAAACTTTTGGAAACTTCTTTGCAATGGTCCATAAAGAGTCTCCTTTTTTCACAACATAAATGGTGTATTCACCTTTTGACTGGGCTGTTTTCTTGGAAGACTTTTTCTTTTTTACCTGCGTTTCTTTTTTCGTTTTTGCGATTTCTTGTTTGGTGATCCGCAATCGCTTTGGATAGATGGTCAATCGTTGTCCAATTTTCAAACGGTTATTTCTGAGTCGATTCCATTTCTTAATATCACTTACTCGAACACCATAACGATTCGCTATTTTACCCAAGTAATCACCACTCTTCACTCGATAACGAATGCGTTGATCCATTTCAAAATACTTCGGCAAAGGCTTTTCACGTTTCGCATCGTCTTCATCGGCCAAAGTATACAATGCTTCTTCATTTTGTAAGAATCCAACCACAGAAGCTCTAGGCAACACCAGTTTGTAATCTCTTCCTTGGATATAAGGAACAATATCTAATTTATAAGATGGATTCAAAAAAGCTAGTAGCTCCGCTTCCACTCCTATTTTCTCAGCGATCTGATCGAAACTCACGGTTCTTTTCACCTGAATTGTATCGGTAGCAAAGTGTTGAATCTTAGGCGCATCTCCTACCAAATTATGTTCTTCACTATATTCAAACAAATACATGGTTGCATAGAAAGCAGGCACATATCCAGCTGTCTCTCTAGGTAAAAATGGACGGATGTTCCAATAATTCTTGTAACCTCCTGATCGTTTGATCGCCTTAGATACATTTCCTGGACCCGAGTTGTAAGCAGCTAAAGCTAAATCCCAATCTCCAAAGATTCTATATAAATCACTCAAATATTCGCAAGCAGCAATGGTTGACTTGATAGGGTCTTGACGATCATCCACATAGGAACTAATTCTCAACTTGTATTGTTTCCCTGTGGGATACATGAACTGCCATAATCCCGTTGCACCTACTCTTGATTTGGCTCTTGGATTTAGTGCCGATTCCACAATAGCCAGATATTTCATCTCCAACGGAATGTCATATTGATCTAAATATTTCTCAAACATTGGGAAATAGTAGGCAGCTTTGGCCATCAAAGATGGATAGTATCTTTTTCGATGTTTTAGATATGACTTAATGACTTTTTCCAATGCTGGATTGTAAGCAATATGAAAAGGTGTTTTTGCATCAATAACCTTCAATCGCTCTTTCAAAACCTCTTCGGTGAGTTTGACATCAGAAATATCTTTCTTGTCGGCATTGCTCATGTAATAGGTGATGGTATCATACAATGGTGAATTGTATTTCGACTCCAACACCAAACTATCAATCATGGCAATATCCAAATCAGAAAACAGGTCGTTCTTTTCAACAACTATAGAATCTGTAGCGATTGAAATAGTATCCTTCGTTACTTGAGCACAAAGACCTACTGAGATGAATAAAAACAGAAAAAGTAATTTTTTATGCATGTATTTAAATGTCTAATTCAACAGCAATAGGACAGTGATCCGAATGCTTTGCTTCTGTTAAAATGTAAGCTCTTGAAATTTGGTCCTTCAAGGGTTCTGTGACCATGGCATAATCCAATCGCCAACCTTTGTTATTGGCTCTTGAATTCGCTCTGTAACTCCACCAAGAATATTCTTGTCGGTCAGGATTTAAAAATCGGAAACTATCAATAAACCCACTATCAATAAACCTTCCTAGCCACTCACGTTCTTCCGGTAGGAATCCAGAAACACCTTTCATTTTTGGATTGTGAATATCAATGGGTTCGTGACAAATATTATAGTCACCGCAGATCACCAGATTAGGAACCGTCTTTCTTAATTCAGTTGCATACTCCAGAATCTCATCCATATAATTGAACTTGAAATTGAGTCGAGCATCATTGGTTCCTGAGGGTAGATACATGCTCATTACAGAAACTCCATCGAAGTCCGCACGTAAGTTTCGGCCTTCAAAATCCATGGTTTCAATTCCTGTTCCGTATTCAACATGCTTCGGTTCTGTTTTGGATAGAATGGCAACACCAGAATATCCTTTCTTATCTGCCGAAAACCAATATTGATAAGGATAACCTGCCAATTCGAAATCCATCAAGTTGAGTTGTTCTTTTTGTGCTTTGGTCTCTTGAATACAGATCACATCTGGATTGGCTTGTTGTAACCAATCTAAGAATCCCTTTTTAATTGCGGCTCTAATACCGTTTACGTTGTATGAGATGATTTTCATTCTGAAATAATCTTCGATTTTTTATAAAATAACCAAGTTACTTGTTCTTTTGTTCCCGACTGCGTATGGAATGTTTTCACTCTAGGAGAAAGAATATAAGCGACTCCTACATTGATCACAATTGTGTAGAAACTAGGTCCGTAATCCAATACTTTGTAAATGATTAAACCCAATATGACAATCATGACTGGAAAAAACAAGGGGTACAACTTCGTCAATTTCATAAAGCTATTTTTATAGTTGCATTTCAGGAATTTCTCCTTCCACAATTAAGGTTCCTGCAGTGGCTTCTTGAATTTGTTCTACCGAAACTCCTGGAGCTCTTTCCAACAAGTGAAACGCTCCATCTTTGACGTCCATTACAGCCAAATTGGTCACAATTTTCTTCACACAACCAACACCTGTCAAAGGCAATGAACATTCTTTGAGTAGCTTGGATTCTCCTCGTTTGTTGGTATGCATCATGGCAACAATGATGTTCTCAGCAGATGCTACTAAGTCCATAGCTCCTCCCATTCCTTTCACCATTTTTCCAGGAATCTTCCAGTTCGCGATGTCCCCATTTTCTGCAACTTCCATGGCACCTAAAATGGTCAAATCCACATGTTTTCCACGAATCATTGAAAAACTGGTCGCCGAGTCAAAAAAGCTTGCTCCTGGCAATGTGGTAATCGTTTGTTTTCCTGCATTGATAATATCTGCATCTTCTTCTCCTTCAAAAGGAAAAGGTCCCATTCCCAAAACTCCGTTTTCGCTTTGGAATTCTACTTCAATATCATCTCGAACAAAATTGGCTACTAGGGTTGGAATTCCAATTCCTAGATTTACATAGTAACCGTCCTGAACTTCTCTTGCGATTCTTTTCGCAATTCCTTGTTTGTCTAACATAACTAAGATTTTTTTCTAACGGTTCTTTGTTCTATTCTCTTCTCGTACTTCTCGCCTTGGAAAATTCGCTGGACAAAAATTCCTGGGATGTGAATATGATTTGGGTCTAGTTCTCCAACAGGAACCAACTCTTCCACCTCAGCCACAGTTATGGTTGCAGCTCCGCACATACATGGATTGAAGTTCCTTGCCGTTCCTTTGAAAACCAAATTTCCAGCTTCATCTCCCTTCCAAGCTTTTACGAAAGCAAAATCAGCTTCATAAGCAGGCTCTAGAACGTACATCTTACCCTTAAACTCGCGTGTCTCTTTTCCTTCGGCAACTTCCGTTCCATATCCTGCAGGTGTATAAAAAGCAGGAAAGCCCGCTTGTGCAGCTCGGCATTTTTCGGCGAGTGTTCCTTGAGGAGTCAATTCTACCTCCAATTCTCCCGATAACATTTGTCTTTCAAACTCATCGTTCTCTCCCACATACGAGGAGATCATTTTCTTGATTTGCTTGTTCTGAAGCAAGAGTCCTAATCCGAAGTCATCCACTCCTGCATTGTTAGAAATGCAGGTGACATTGTTTACGCCAAGTCGAACCAATTCGGCGATGGAATTTTCTGGAATTCCGCAGAGTCCGAATCCTCCAAGCATAAGTGTCATATCACTCTCAACGCCTTGAAGTGCATCTTGTACGTTATTTACTTTTTTATTGATCATTTGGGTTGTTTGTTATGTAAAGTTTAGAAGTCTGTATCGTCTTCTGGTTCTACTTTTTTCTTTTTGCCTTTTTCGTCGTCTTTATCTTCTTGACCACAATTGATATCAATTCCCACATACTCTGGCGCTTCAAAATCTTCTTGACTGATATTTAAAGTTGGATCGGCATACAATTTTCTCATGTAGATTGCCCAAGTTGGCAGTGACATGGTAGCTCCTTGTCCTTCTGCAAGTTTTGCAAAATGAGTCGCTCTATCTTCACCTCCTGTCCAAACTCCCGTAGCGAGGTTAGGCACTACACCCATGAACCAACCATCTGTATGATTTTGTGTGGTCCCTGTTTTTCCCGCAATTGGGTTCGTAAATTCATACGGGAATCCCGTGATAATATTTTTGTAATAATGTTCTTTCATTCTTAGTCTTACACCCGATCCAGCAATGGTTACACCTTTCAATAAATCCAACACTACATAGGCAGATTCTTCACTCATCACCTCTTTTGTTCTCGGCGTAAATTCCGCAAGAACTGTTCCGTTCTTATCTTCAATTCGACTCAGCATATTGGGTTCAACACGCAATCCTTTGTTCGCAAATGTTGCATAAGCACTGGTCATTTCCATCAGCGATAGTTCCACAGATCCTAAAGCAATTGCCGGAGTTTCAGGAATTTTACTTTCCACTCCTGCCGACTGTGCCAATCGGACTACATTTTGAGGCGTGACCATATCAATTAATCGAGCTGAAATTACATTGATAGATCCTGCCAAAGCTTCTTTCAAAGACAATTCACCTCCATACTTTTTATCGGAATTTTTAGGTGTCCATTCTTCTGGGATTCCAAATTTTCCTTTGGGAATGGTATACGGCGTATTTGGGAATTTGTCACAAGGAGACAATCGCAATTGATTGATTGCAGTTGCATATACAAAAGGTTTGAAAGTAGACCCAACCTGTCTTTTCCCCTGATTTACCTGATCGTATTTGAAATACTTGTGATTGATTCCTCCTACCCAAGCTTTGATATGACCTGTTTGCGGCTCGATTGAAAGCAATCCAGATCTTAAGAAGAATTTGTAATATCGGATGGAATCATTTGGTGACATGATGGTATCTATTTCTCCTTTCCAAGAGAACACTCGCATATCCGTTTTTGCATTGAAAGCAGAATCGATGTACTTTTCTGACTTCCCTGATTTCTTCATACGCTTGTAACGATCCGAATTCTTACGAGCTCGTCTGTAGATCATATCAATCTGCTCATCTTCCAAATCATAAAATGGCGCTTGTTTATTTTTCTTGTGCTCTTTGTAAAAATATTCTTGAAGGTTTGCCACGTGTTCATACATAGCTTCTTGGGCATATTTTTGCATTCTAGAGTCAATGGTCGTATAGATTTTTAATCCATCTCTGTTGATGTTGTACAATTCACCATTAGGCTTTGGATTGTTCTTTACCCATCTTTTCAAATAAGCTCTCAAATACTCTCTGAAATAAGTTGCCAATCCATCATTATGACTCTCAGGGGTAAAGTTAATTTTCAACGGCAGTTGCTGCAACGAATCTTTCTCTTGTTGTGTAATAAATCCATTTTTTGCCATTTGAGCGAAGACTACATTTCTTCGATTCAAAGATTTCTTTTTAGAAATTTCTCTATGTGGATTGTATTGCCTTGGATTCTTCAACATGGCTACCAATATGGCAGATTGGTAGCCATGTTGGTAGCCATGTTGAAGAATCCAAGGCAATACAATCCACATGG
>CAZTFN010000045.1:0-19227 GCA_964612905.1 uncultured Flavobacterium sp.
GTTGGTGTTGTTTTCTTTGGCTTTCTCATGAAGATGTCTGCCCACGTCATACCGACCATAAATGGAGTTGCCGTGTGTTAGGTGAACTCCGCCCAACTTTACCAGAACCTTGGGTAAATTTTCATGTTGCAGTGCGATATTGTACAAACTATCGAACTTTTTTCTCATGTATTTTGCTCTGGCTGCACTGCCACCCTTGTTTTGTACAAAGCGACAATAAATGTCCCAAGAGTTTCTGATTTCTGAAACATAGGCTTTGAGCCCTGCATCGTTGGATACTTCCTGAAAATAATCATTAATGATTGGCTCTTTGAGCAACCAACAATATTTTGATGTTCCAAAAACCTTGTCTTTAAAAGCAACCTTATGCATCAACTTTCTCGCTTTAGAATACTTCTTTTTAATACTCGATGATTTGCTGGACATAGCGAACATTTTATCAAAGTGCAAGAGATAAGAAAACTCATATTCCCTATCGATGCCCCAGAGATTCATCTGTAGTTTTGATGCTTCCTCTATGAATTTAGCATCGGCAACTTTATCTACAAAGATGAAAGGAACATAGGGGAATCTACTTTTCCCATACTTAGTATTGAGTTGCTTCAAGTTCTCCGAAGTTGCACTAGGTATTTTAGAAGCTTTCTCTAAAATAGAAGCGGAATAATCTCCAATCTCCAATGCCAAATGATTGAACTGATGTTTCTTCAAGAGGCCAAGTAAAGCAGTGGTAAAATAACTCAACTGCTCTGATTGATGAACTTCTGCAATCCCAATAAATTGACTATTACTAGCTTCTCTATTCAACACCTCAAGAATATTTTCTGAAAACTGATGATCCTCAGAGATCGTAAAATACTGGGTATGTTTTGAAACATCTTCTTGTGTAAGTCTTTCTTGCGATACAGCTGTTAAAGAGCAGAAGAAGAAGAGAATGATTGAAATTTGTATGTTTTTCATCATGTCAAATGTTACGGCTTGTATTGAACAGCCATGGATAAAATAATAAGCAAAGCCATATTTATTGAAAACAATATGATGAGCACCAATAGAATAATCTTGATATACTTCAATACGGATTGTACGGCGCTCTTCTTAGCTTGCTTTTTCATTTGAATTAAGATGTTACTTGAACAATCTCCAACCGATATAAACTTGGAAGTTGTTGGTTCTTAATTGAGCATCTGAAATATCAGAAATGTCTGAAACTCCAGCCGTGTATCTGGCTCCCAACAATAAAGACTCAGAGAGATCGTATTCCAGTCCAAAGGCTAAAGAGAACTCAAAACTTTTGTAAATAGATTCTAAAGTTTCTACACTGTCATCTTCCACATTGATTTTGTCATTGATGAGAAAACCGAATTGAGGACCTCCTTGAAGAGATAGACGATCAACGATTCTGTAAGATGTCAATAAAGGAATTCTTAGGTACGAGAATTTTTGTTCAAATACTAACGGAAATAAATTAACATCAGAACCTTCCACAGAGTACAATAATTCTGGTTGGAATAAGAATTTTTGAGAAAGAGGTACTTCTGCAAAAAGTCCAAAATGGGAATTAGTGATTCCTCTAGTACTTAAACTTGAAGAATTGCCATTAGAGATTAATTCAAAATTCTGGGTTGAAAAATTCACTCCTCCTTTAATTCCAAATTTCACCTGGCCAATTGCTTTGGCATACTCGGGAGTTACGGGTTCCTGAGCGAAGATTGTCAAGGACATTAAGAAGAATAATACGGTACATAAATTTTTGATTTTCATTTTTTATAGTTTTAAAATTATGGGACAAACATAGTGGCAATAGGCCTTCGAAAGTAGTTTTACATGTCTTATCAGTTGATTTGAGACATAAGAATAAGCCATGTAAACTTTATGAATGGTTTCGTTACATTTGTCCTATCTTAAATTGTTTTATGGACCCAAATTTTCATCCTGTTGTCAATGGTATTTTTTTATTACTGGGGATTTTACTCTTAGTAAGTTCCATTATGCAGTTTGTAAATGGGAGTAGAAAAAATTATGCATTGGCGTTTATATGTCTGATCACTTGCATGTGGTTCTTTAGACGATTCTTTTGGAAGGCTTGGATAGAATACCCATTTTTATATTTGGTTTTTGGAGGAACAAAAGAAGTTTTTATCGCACCGCTGGTTTATTTCCATGTGAAAATGAAGCACACCACACTGACGGTAAAAGAAGCGTTAAAGCATTTGTTTGTCCCCATCATCATTTACCTCACCTTTCTAGTTTTGGTCTTCTTTTTTATTGACTTTCAAAGATCATTTAATAGGGAATGGACCTATGTTTTAACATGCTATGTGCTCATTTGCTTTATTGTCTACTTCACCTTGAGTTTCAAAGAACTCAAAAAGAAGGTGAAGCCCATTGTAATTCCCAAAGTTTATAAAACGGTCTTTTGGTTTTTAGTAATTTATACCATTCCATATACCTTCACTTTTTTTGTAAGTGTGGTGTCACTATGGATAATATGGTACACTCCAGAAGACAGTGAATTTCTGAGAAAAACGGTGAATAGCACTTGGATTTATTATATCGATTGGAATTTTTTAAAACCAGCGCTGTTCGTCAAAGCGATATTTCTAATTTTCTATGGATTTGTAGAGATCCCATTTTTTAAGTCTCTTTTTTATCCGAAGGAAATCCATTACGATAGAAAGGTAATTGAAGGGATTTCTAACATGAAAGAAAAGTTAGAAACCTATTTTAAGAGGGAGAAGAATTTTAAAAACAAGGAACTCACGATTGATCAAACTTGCAAAGAAATGGATTGCTCAAAGAAAGAGTTGACGGATTACTTAAAGCTCTTCGAGAAAACCACTTTTACCGCTTACTTGAATCAATTAAGAATTTCGGAGTTCAAAGACTTGCTCAAGCATAAAGAGAATGCCATTTACGATATCAACAGTATTGCGGAGATGGCTGGATTCAAATCGAGAGCCACTTTTTACAGAGTATTCAAGGAGCTTGAAGGCATGACTCCAACTGCATACAAGAACAGCCTAAAAGAATAAGGCTCTCTACAAATCATTGAATTGTATCAAGTCAAATTCAGGGGTGCTATCGAAGAGTTCGTCTAGAATCCATTTGTGCGCTGCACCATAAATAATGAGAATGCGTTCCTCTTGATCCTCAACCAGATTTGCTGCATTGGCAAATATGCGTGTATTCCGCTCAAACCAATAACCTGTTAAATCCGTGCCTGCATAATTGTGATAAACCCCAAGATTTACCATGCCAGTAGTCCAAAGTTGTTTGGATCTTGTGGTATAAACTTTTGAGTTGTATAGTTTGATCACATCCAAAAGCTCATACTCTTTTTGAATTTTACTCGTGTAGTCTATAAATCGCCTGTTCTCTTTGTCATAGCGATGAAAAGCTACAGACTGACCTAAAGAATCTGCAAATTGGTCGATGTCATCAATCTCTCCAATGGGTTCTGGCATGACAGGTCTGTTATCTATGCAATAAAGCTTATGATGGTCTAACTCCTTGGCTAATCTGAAACCAACTTGATAAGTTTCATTTCTTGGCAATTCAAAATTTCCAGCTTTGAAAGCCCTGTATTGAGCGTCTCTTTTTGCTTGTCTTTTTGGAGTCCATTCAATGGCAATTTTTGTGGGATTGAACTTTTTCAATCGTTCAATAATTGTGTCCAGCTGAATTTTATTCCTTTCGGATAATACATTCATTTTTTTACCCTCTTTCACATCGCTACCATCGGTGGCCATGTCAAAATGAAAAGTTCCAAAAACAAGTACTTGGTGCTTGGCTTGTTTTGTGATGACTGGAAAATCATCTATAATTTTATGACCCTTTGTTTTGGACTCATTCCCATTGCATGCAAGTAATAGAATTGTGCTTAAAAGTAAAATTGCTCTTGTTGAGGAACTCATCTTAAAAAGTTTTCAGCTAAAGTAGCACATTGACTGAAGCAATTCCTTTTGTAGGTGTTTCATAGATCGAAATGAGACAAAATGAAGAAATAGAGACAGATTTATTTTATCAAAGACTTCAAGGTCTGAGCTGCACTTTCTGCGGTAATGTCTCGTTGAGGCATGGCAAACATCTCATAGCCTACCATAAACTTCTTTACTGTTGCCGATCTCAATAAAGGAGGATAAAAACTCATGTGCCAATGCCATCCATCGTAGTTGTTTTGATCCACAGGCGCTTGATGTATTCCAGCTGAATAAGGGAAAGAAACATTGAAGACTTTGTCATAGGTACTGGTCACTACCTTGATGATCTCGGCAAAATCTTTGGATTCATTCTTGTCCATTTCTGCAATAGTGGAGGCATGTTTTTTAGGAATAATCATCACTTCATAAGGCCAAACCGCCCAAAAAGGAACCAATGCAATGAACCCAGCGTTTTCAAAAATGATACGTTGATTTTCTTCAACCTCTTGTTCAAGATATGCGCTCAATAGACTTTTTTGATGTTTGTTGAAGTACTGGTTAAAGTTGAAGGTCTTCTTTTGAATCTCCGTTGGAATAGAACTTTGAGCCCAAATTTGACCATGCGGATGTGGATTGCTACAACCCATAATATCTCCCCTGTTTTCAAAGATTTGGATGTTACGGATAAATGGGATTTCACGCAATTCTTGGAACTCATTCATCCAAGTTTGCACCACTTTTTGAATATCTGAAACCTTCATTTTTGCCAGCGTAAGTGAATGATTGGGTGAAAAACATACTACTTTACAAATGCCACGTTCTCCTTTGGCTTGTAACAATCCAGAAGAAAACTCAGAGGTATCCGAGTCTTCTTTCAATGCGGCAAAATCATTGGTAAAAACAAAGGTGTCTTTATAGGATGGATTCACTTCCCCATTGGCACGAACATTGTCTGGACACAAATAGCAACTCGGGTCATATTCAATCAGATCCGGAGTAATTTGATCTTCTTCTTTTCCTTGCCATGGGCGTTTGGTGCGGTGTGGAGAAACTAAAACTTCATCTCCAGTCAAAATATTGGTGCGAATATGAGGCTGTCTCAAAATATCCATACGCTATTTTTTTAGGTCTCTTTTCAGTGCTGTTCCGTGACAGGGAAGCACTACGATAGGAGTAAGGTCAATATTAAATTTGTATTTGTAAGCTTTGGAAACCTCTTCCACATAGGCTTCTACATGATCCTGATGAATCAGGTTGATGGTACAACCACCAAATCCTCCACCCATCATCCTTGAACCCAAAACGTAGGGCTTATCTTCAGAAAAATCAACCAAAAAATCCAACTCGGGACAACTTACGTCATAGTCATGTTGAAGACCCCTGTGTGATTTATACATCAGTTGACCAAGCCCTGTCAAGTCATTTTCTTTGGTCTTTTCAACAGCTTCTAATACGCGATTATTCTCTTGAATTACGTACTCACATCTTTGGTAAATGAGGGCAGTCATATTTTGTTTGGACTCTTCCAACATGTTGAGATTGACCTCGCGCAATGACTGAACCTCGGGATATTTAATTTGAATGTATCGTATTCCTTCTTCACATTCTCTACGTCGAGTATTGTATTCACTTGAGGCGAGATTATGAGAAACATTGGTGTTTAACAGTAGAATCTTATAAGGGTGAAAGTCCACAGGAATTTCAGAATGATCCAAGGTTTTGCAATCCAATAAAATCACATGTTTACTTTTTCCCATCATCACAGCAAATTGATCCATAATTCCACATTTGGTTCCGACGAAATTATGTTCTGCATCCCGTGAAATTTTGATGAGAAGCTCTTTGTCTAGTTGTAGGTCAAACAATGCATTCAACCCATAAGCCAGACCACACTCCAATGCTGCAGAGGAACTCACCCCTGCACCGATGGGAAGATCACTTTTAATAATGCAATCAAAGCCTTCAATTTTATTAGAGAATTTAGAAAGTTCACAAATAACACCAAGAATGTAATTTTCCCATTCAATATCGCTTCTATTGATATCATCCAGATGAACTTGAAAACCTACATCATAGTTGGCACTGTAGATATTACAGGTACTTTTTTCCTGATTTCTTCGAAATAAGAACGTGATTTTCTTATTGATGGCAGCAGGTAAAACGAAGCCGTCATTATAGTCTGTATGTTCACCAATCAAATTGATTCTACCTGGTGATTCTACAGTAAGTTCTGCTTTAAAGTCAGTAAAATTTTGTGAGTTCAATGTTGTCACACGATTTTATTTTCGGGGTAAATATATACATAAAAAATTAATAAATGTATTTTTTACAATAATTAAATTTGTTTGGAAAGCTTTGTTAAAGTGGAAGAATTGGATTGAATTAATTTGACTACTTTTGGCTGATACCAAGATAAAACTCAAACAAACTTTAGCAAAATGATGTGGGAACAGGACAGTTACAGTGGTCACGACAAAATGTATGTTGCAACGGATTGCATCATTTTTGGTTTTGACAATGGGGTCTTGAAGTTGTTGGTTTTTAGACGAAGAGTAGAGCCACAAAAGGGAGCCTTTTCTTTGATTGGTAGTTTTGTGAAACTGAACGAGAGTGTAGACGCTGCAGCAACCAGAGTCTTGGAAGAAATTACTGGATTAAAGAATGTTTTCATGGAAGAGTTGAAAACGTACAATGCTGCAGAAAGAGATCCAGGGTATCGCTGCATTTCCGTCGGGCAATATGCATTGATTCGGATCAATGAATCTGACAAGGAATTAGTGGAAAAGCACAATGCCATTTGGTATGATTATGATGAAGTTCCAGATCTAGTCTTAGATCACAATCAAATGGTACAAGATGCCATGGCGCGCTTGAGACGCAAAGCTCGATATCAACCCATAGGATTTGAATTTCTCAGGCAGCAATTCAAATCCTATGGCTTGAGACGCAAAGCTCGATATCAACCCATAGGATTTGAATTGCTGCCTGAGAAATTCACCTTACCTCAATTGCAAAATCTATACGAGGTCATTTATCAAAAAGAGATGGACACGCGTAATTTCCGAAAGAAAGTACTTTCCTTTGGGGTGTTGATCAAGCTGAATGAAAAGGACAAGTCTTCATCAAAAAAAGGAGCTTTTTACTATAAGTTTGATCACGATAAGTACAAAGAACTTACGGAACGAGGAATCAATTTTGAAGTCTAATTCTTCTCGCTATGCAAGCCTTATTTGACAAAATCAACGAACTCAAAAATGAAAGCCTGCGCTCCAAACACGAGCAGTTGGTTGAAGGAATTATCAGTGCGATCAATGATAAAACACTCAAGAAAGGCGATCGTTTACCTTCCATCAACAACATGGTAAGCGAGATTGGATTCGCTAGAAAAACAATTGTTCGAGCATATGAAAGCTTGAAGGCAAGAGGTCTGGTCGAATCGAAGAATTTCAAAGGTTATTATATCGCAAATACCAATACCAAAATCAAACTTAAGGTAGCTTTGTTATTGTTTGCCTTTCACTCCTTCCAAGAAGATTTTTACAATACCTTTCGAAAGGAACTCGGAAAGAAATACCACATCGATATTTTCTTTCACCACAACAACCCAGAGATTTTCAAGAACATTGTAGCCACGATTTCAGGAAAGTATGGAATGTATGTGATCGCTCCAATTCCTAACGCCGAAACTCCGAAGATTCTATCGAACATCGATCCAGAAAAATTGTTGATTGTCGATAGATTCATTTCAATGCCAGCTGAATATTCGTACATCTCGCAGGAGTTTGAACATTCTACCTACAGAAGGTTTGAAGAGTTACTACCAGTAATGAAGAAGTACAAAGAAGTCATTTTGTTCTTTAGAGAAGATGCTGATTATCCAGTTGGAATCAAAAAAGCTTTCACACAATTTACCCAAGATCATCAGTTAAAAGGAACCATTCACAAAAAGTATGACCAAGGAAGTGTGAAAAAAAATACGCTCTATATTTTTATCAGTGATCTTCATTTATGGCAAGTATTGAAAGACTGTAAGTATGCTGAATATAGCCTAGGAAAAGACGTGGGAATCTTGGCGCATAACGACAATGATGTGAAAGAAATTATCTTCGGAGGAATCACAACCATCTCTGCTGATTTTAAAAAAATGGCCCAAGAATCTGCAGCCTATGTGAAGTATCAAACAAGAGTTCACAAAATCATCCCTTCAGAACTCAAAAGAAGAAATTCATTATAACTCAATAATCACTTCATTTTTTTAAGCAATTCTTATTTTTTGAGATATTTTTTTCAGAATTAATAATTTATGTGAAAATTTAATTTATATTTGCGCAGTAGCATACTGTATTACAGTTTTATTTTTTGTTAAGATAAGTTGTTCAGCATCTTAGATTTTTTTGCGAAAAAATTAATAAACGTATAGTTTACAATTATAAATCAATTAACAAATATTAATTTTATGAGAAAATTATTACGACACTTATTTGTTGCTCTGTTACTCCTCAGTACGACAGCAATGAATGCTCAAACAGGATCCGTCTCTGGTAAGATCACCGACGGAACTGAAGGACTACCGGGTGTAAATGTCTCAGTAAAAGGAAAGAGCAATGGTGCCACTTCAGATTTTGATGGGAATTATACCATCGATAATTTGAGTGAAGGCGATGTTTTGGTCTTCAGTTATATTGGGTTTAAAACATTCGAAGTGACCTATACTGGTCAAGCCAAGATTGATGTGGTTCTTGAAGAAGAAGCCGAAACATTGGATCAGATTGTTTTGGTAGGTTATGGTACCAGTAGTAAACGACAGGCTACCAGCGCCGTTGGAACCATCAAAGGAAAAGAAATTAACAACACCATTGCTAGTAACCCAACGACAGCACTACAAGGAAGATTGTCAGGGATTCAAGTAGAAAGCTTTGGAGGTCAGCCTGGAGGTAGTGCCAACGTATTCATTCGAGGAATTAACTCTTTGAGTAATGCTGACCCTCTATACATTGTAGATGGTTTGTTTGTTGACAATATGGACTATATCAACCCTAGAGATATTGAAGATATTTCAGTGTTAAAAGATGCAGCAGCTGCGGCAATCTACGGATCTCGTGCAGCGAACGGAGTGGTTTTGATTAAAACAAATCACGGTAAGAAAAATCGAGCTTTGGAGGTTACTTTTGAATCTCGATTGGGTGTCGATTCTCCAAGTAGAGAACTCGATTTCATTAATGGACAACAGTACACAGATTATTTAAATCAACGTTTTGCCAACGACGGTTCTTCTACCGTTCTTAGCTGGAATGGTGTAAGTACAGATTGGCAAGCGGAATCATTACAGTCTGGAGTTGTTGAAGATTATGGATTGTCACTTGCAGGAGGTGGAGAAAACTCTTCTTACTACGGATCTGTAAATTACTTCTACCAAGATGGTATTTTAGTAGGATCAGGATTCAAGAGATTGAATGCACGATTTAACTCTACACACGATATTGGTAAATTCACAGTAACTCAATCCTTGGGTGTGACAGAAGGGAAACTTCAAGAAAACAATTGGTACGGATTTGACGGAACTACAGCACCAACCATCGCGTTGAGCAACCCTGCTTTTGAAGGAGGATTTGATGGACCGTCTGAAGAGATACATGGTCCTGGAGGTGTGAACCAGTTTGGATTGGCTTCTTTAGAGTCGAATTTAGAAACAACAAGAACCTTGTTTTCAAGCATGAAAATCGATTATAAGATCAACGACCAGTTCACTGCCTCTGTCAACTTAGGAGTAGATTATACAACGAGAACTAGTTTTCAGTTCACTCCTACTTATGAGATGACAAGTAGAGCAAACTCTATTGATCCTGTAAGAAATATCAACGACTTAAACGACTTGACAAATGTGGTAGTCGAAGATGTAAATACCTTATTTGAACCCACAATTTCGTATAAAAACACCTTTAACGATGTTCACAAAGTAGACGTCGTATTAGGATACACTCGATTCATTGAAAACCAAAAAAGTAACGGGTTGTACGGAGAAGGAACTCCAGCGAACAGTATTCAAGTGGCAAGTGCCTTAACTTCAGTAACGCAAACTATTGGAGAAAATAACAAAGCTGCTTTGATCTCTTACTTTGGAAGATTCAACTACGGATACAACAGTAAGTATCTATTCTCAGCAACGATCAGAAGAGATGCTTCTTCAAGATTTGCTGAAGCAAACAGAGTGGGTTATTTCCCAGCATTCTCTGGAGCTTGGAATATTAGTAGTGAAGATTTCTGGGAGTCAACGAATATTAACTTCTTTAAGTTGAGAATGTCTTATGGAGAATTAGGATCTTATCCTGATGAGTTTTATCCAACACAAGCGGTATTCTTAGCGAACCAATCCAACACCAGTTTCAATGGACAAATTGCAACAGGTTTGGCACAAACAAGATTGGCAGATCCAAACTTGGTTTGGGAGACTACAAAGACCTTTGACATTGGGGTAGACATGGCATTCTTGGATAACAAAATTAAGTTTACAGCAGATTACTATTCTAAGAATGTGGAGGATGCGTTGGTGCCGATCAATGTTCCATCTACAGCAGGAGTAAGTTTGCCAGTTGTAAGAAATGCAGGAACCTTAATCAATAACGGTTTTGAATTTGATGTAACTTATAACAAGTCTGACGGTGATTTTACCTACAGCGTGGCAACAAACTTCTCATTCAACTTGAAGAATGAAGCATCAGATATTCCAGCGACGATCTTAGGTCCGACCATTGATGAGGACTTACGAATTGTAAATAGAACGGAGGCCAACAGTCCAGTAGGAGCTTTCTACGGATTTGTGGTTGAAGACAGAGTAGACCCAGCAACAGGAAACTTTGTACGAGTAGATGTGAATGGAGACGGAACTATTGATGACGGAGACCAAACCATTATTGGAAATCCAACGCCAGACTTTACCTATGGTTTGAACATCAATGCAGAATATAAAAACTGGGATTTTGCCTTGGCATTTAATGGAGTACAAGGAAATGAGATTTACAACTTAAGTAGATACTACAACATCTTATGGCAAGATGGTGGAAAGTTATCTGAAGTGTTAAACTCATGGACACCTTCAAATACCAATACAAATATTCCATTGGCAACAATTGCAGATCCAGCAGGAAACAAAGCACCATCGTCTTTCTTTGTAGAAGATGGATCGTATTTCAGATTGAAAAACTTAGAAGTTGGATTTAATGTAAATGATGGAGCGCTGGGAATCGACTGGGTAAGAGACCTTAGATTCTCATTGAATATTCAGAATGTTTTTGTGTTAACAAATTACAGCGGATATGATCCAGATGTCGCGTCAACAAATGGTGGACGTGCGAATTTGAATGCTGGAGTACCAGGATTTAGACCAAGTGTAAACCCTCTATTAGGTAGAGGATTGGATGCAAGAGCATATCCAAATGCTCGTACTTTTAGTTTTGGATTAAGAGCAAGATTTTAATTAAGAAAAGATAAATTATGAGAAAAGTAATGAAACTCAAGTCATTTTTAGGACTCCTAAGTTTAGGACTCATAGCAATTATTTTCAGTTGTTCAGAGGATATTTTGGAGCAACAAAATAATAATGCAACATCAACGGCAAACTTCGGTACGTCAGCAGAGCAAGTAAGGTCTGCCATCAACGGAGCTTTTCACCCAGTGACAGGAACTTTCTTCTGGGGTAGAATTGTTCATACCGGAGCATTATTACGTTCAGATGAATTTAATGTTTTCCCTTTCGGAAGCAATACAGCCATGTCAACATTCCAAGGAAACCCTGGAGATCGTTGGGCAACAGAACCCTGGCAAGAATTATACAAGTCGATTGCCAGATGTAACAACATCATCATCAATTCTGATGCAGAAGCAATTGGAGATGAATACGATTCTTTGGTGGGTCAAGCCTATTTTTTAAGAGCGTTTGACTACTGGTATTTGGTCAACTTGTACGGAAACGTGCCGTTAATTACAGACCTTCCAGATTTGGATAACTTATTGGTAAATCAAGCGTCACCTCAAGATGTGTGGAATCAGATCATCGCCGATTTAGAAATGGCTGAAAGTATGTTGCCTATGAGCTGGGATGGAGAGAATTTAGGACGTCCTACTTCTGGAGCCGCCACAGCATTGAAAGGAAAGAGCTATTTGTACATGGGTCAATGGAGTCAAGCAGCAGCAACATTGAATACGTTGGTGGGAAGATATAGTTTATTACCAGCAGCACAGTTTGGTGATAACTTCTCTACCACGAATGAGAATAATATGGAATCTGTATTTGAATTACAGTTCTTAGGACAAGCGAATTTTGTTTGGGGATCAGACATTCCGCAAACAGGAACCATGGGGAACTATCACATCGATTATGCTCCACCAACAAAGTCACCAGACAGAAGTCACGTGGTAAATCCTTGGTTGAGAGATTTATTTGAAGCCAATGGAGATACCTTTAGAAGAAATGAAACCTTGGCCTATGATTATCCTGGAGCAACAGGATATGGAGGTGCAGCCTATAATACAGATTTCGCGGACGACATTACTGTAGCAACGGATGCAGGAGTACCCGCCATTTTCTCAAAGAAATATACTGGAATGGATTTAGGTGCAAGAACCGAAGTTGACTTCTTAGGAACCAACGTTGGAAATAACTGGCGAGTGATTCGATATGCAGATGTCTTATTAATGCTTGCAGAAGCATTGAATGAAGACGGAAATACAAGTCAAGCAATGATGTTTGTAAATATGGTGAGAGAAAGAGCAGGTTCTGGATTGGCACCGTTATCTACAGGCTTAAGCCAAGTAGATGCAAGACAAGCCATTATTGATGAAAGAGCCATGGAATTAGCAGGTGAAGGACACCGTTTCTTTGACTTGGTGCGTTGGGGATTGGCAGACGATTATTTAGGAGCTACCTCTCTTCATGGACCACACCCAAAATCATTGAGTGGAGGGACGTTCCAAACAGGCAAGCATGAACTCATTTGGATCCCTAATTCCGAAAGAGATGCAAACCCTAATTTGCAACAAAACCCAGGCTATTAATCATACAACATTTGAATTAATTTTGATGAAAAGCCAAGTTAGAAACAACTTGGCTTTTGTTCCAAAAGATATATGAGTCTCAACCGTCGATTTACATACTTGTTTCTGTTATTAATTACACTAGTTTCTTGTCATCAAGAAACTCAGTTTGGTTATAAGGATACTTCAAAAACTGGAATCGATTTCAGCAATACCATTGTAGAAAATGACTCCATAAATGTGGTGACTTTTCAGTACATCTATAACGGTGGAGGTGTTGGTATTGGCGACTTTAACAATGACGGACTTTCAGATGTTGTCTTTACAGCGAACCAAACATCCTCCAAAGTGTATCTCAATGAAGGAAACCTAAGTTTCAAGGATATTTCCAAAGTCGCAAACTTTGAAACCAGCAGTTGGGTCACAGGAGTTTCTATTGCTGATGTGAATGCTGATGGATGGGATGATATCTACCTAAGTGTTGGCGGAGCGCAATGTAAAAATGACTGTGAAAACCTATTGTTCATCAATCAAGGGTTGAATGAAAATGGTATTCCAACCTTCAAAGAACAAGCGAAAGAATACGGGCTAAACGATGGTCATTACAGTCAACAAGCAGTATTTTTTGACTACGACTCAGACGGAGATTTGGATGTCTTCATCGCACACAACGGGAATGTAGGATTTGATAAGAATTCCCCGATGCCAAAGCAGTACACACCTAAATACTTGGCAGATTACTTGCTGAGAAACGAGCGCAAAGAAGGGGTTGATCATCCAGTGTTTACCAATGTTTCCGATGAGTTGGGCATTACATACAAAGGTTTTTCACTAGGAGTGAATATCCAAGACTTCAACAATGACAATCTTCCTGATATATACGTATCCAACGATTTTATCACTGAAGACCTTTTGTACATCAATAAAGGACTCAATCCTGAAACACAAGAACATCAAGGTTTTGAAGAAAGCAATAAAAAGGTTTTCAGTCATTTGACCTACAATGCCATGGGTGTTGATATTGCCGATTTGAACAACGATGCACATCCAGATGTCTTGGTGTTGGACATGTTACCTGAGAACTACGAGCGTCAGAAAAAGATGTTGGGGACTATGAATTACGACAAGTATTTACTGTCTCAACGTAACAACTACTCTTCTCAATTCATGCATAATACCTTACAATTGCACAATGGAATGTTGAAGGATTCTATTTTGAAATCCAGTGAAATTGGATTCATTTCAGGAATGTCTTCTACAGATTGGAGCTGGGCACCTATCATGGCCGATTTTGACAATGATGGAGACAAAGACACCTACATTACCAATGGATATGTAAAAGATCTTACAGATTTAGACTTCATCAATTACTCTACTCAGAGTACCATTTTTGGCGATGAAAAATCAAAGAACAAACAACTATTCAACCTATTACAAAAACTACCCGGAGTTGATTTACCGAATTACTTCTACGAAAATGAAGGTGAAATCACATTTAAAGATGTGAGTAACTCTTGGAAAAAAGCAAAAAACTCCTTCTCGAATGGAGCGGCTTATGCCGATTTTGATAATGACGGTGATTTGGATTTGATGGTGAACAACATCAATCAAAAGGCTTTTGTTTTGGAGAACCATTCCGAAAAATCAGATCAAAATCATTACTTAAGAATTCGACTCAAAGGAAAACCAGAGAATAAGAATGCGATTGGAGCCAAGGTAAGTATTTGGCAAGATGGCAAAGCACAGCATCAATATCAATCCGTGGTAAGAGGATATCTGTCTTCTATGGAGCCCGTAATTCACTTTGGATTACCCTCAGCTACTGTAGATTCACTTCGAGTGATTTGGCCAAACGGGTACATGACAGAAATGGAGGACATCACAGCAAATAGGGTGATGGAAATAGAGATAAATGATATCTATATGCCAAGTGATGCATGGGTAATTCCAGGAACCATGATGTCTGATGTTTCTTCTGTCATCAACGCGAAGCATGAAGAAAACTCTGGCCATGATTATACAAAACAGCACTTGTTAATGCGCCAGTATTCCAAGTTGGGACCCTGTGTTGCGGCTGCAAACATTGATGGTGAACTAGGAGATGAACTTTTTATCGGAGGTAGCAAAGGACAGCCTTCAACCATATGGAAACAAAATCAAAATGGAGTTTTTGAATTACATCAAGAATTGGATTCAGCCTCTGAAGATACAGATGCAAGTTTCGTAGATATTGATAAAGATGGAGATCTCGATTTAGTTGTTGCGAGTGGAGGAACCGATTTCCAAAGAAATGCCAAAGAATTGCAAGATCGCATCTATTTAAATGATGACAAAGGTCAATTCACCAGAGCTGATAATGCTCTGCCTCAGTTTCAAGAAGTAAGCTCTTGCATTCGCCCAAATGATTTTGATAAAGATGGAGACGTCGATTTTTTTATTGGAAGTAGGATTGTTACAGGAAGCTATCCTAAAACTCCAAAAAGTCAATTGTTGCAAAATGTTGAGAACGGATTTGCTCATATTGATAACGCTTCTCTGGAGTCAATAGGTATGGTTACCGATGCTACTTGGCAAGATATCAATCAAGATGGATGGGACGATTTGATCATTGTGGGAGAATGGATGGAAGTCACCCTGTTTCTCAACAAGCAAGGAAAATTGGAAAAGTCAATACTCAATATTACGGATGCGACAGGCAATCCTACCGAGACGTCCGGTTGGTGGAATACCATAGAAGCTGGCGACTTTGACAACGACGGAGATATTGACTTTATCCTCGGGAATCAAGGAGAAAATGGTTTTGTACTTCCTAAGGAAGGCAAGCCCGTATATGTCTATAACGGAGATATGGACCAGAATGGAAGTCAAGATCCCGTGATGGCACAATACTTCAATGATCCAACCAAAGAGAATCTACTATTACCGGTTCAAACGCGGGATGATATTGTGAAGCAATTGGTAAAATTGAAAGACAAATACTTAACCTACGACGCCTTTTCGAAGGTGAGTTTTACGGAGCTTTTATCGATTGAAGATTTAGAGAAAGAAACCTTGAAAGCAACGACTTTTTCAAGCAGTTATTTGGAGAACTTAGGAGATCAAAACTTTCAGATATCGAGACTTCCAAATGCTTGTCAGTTGGCCCCTATCAACGATCTATTGGTCAAAGATTTTGATCAAGATGGATATTTGGACGTGATCATGGTTGGAAATGATCTTACCTCCGAAACGAATTATGGATTAAATGACGCCTTAATTGGCGTCTATCTTAAAGGAAGCGAAAAAGGCTTTCAAGTAATAAAAAATGAGGCTTCTGGACTTTATGTGCCAGGTCAGTCTCATCATGTTGTTTCATTACATTCAATAAAAGGAGAGGACTTGATTTTTGCATCGCAAAATAGCAATACCCCTAAAGTCTTCTCCTTTAATCAAAACAAAAGTGGAAGATGAAAACAAACACCACGACCACAGAACAAAATATAGAACTGATCGGAGTCTCCAGTAATTTTCAATTAGAAGTGAATCCCATTTTTAATGAAAATGGAGTTACGATTTACGATATTGATTTGAAGGCATTAGAGCCTCAAGTACCAGGGCCCATTATTCTTCGTTGGAAGATTCCAGCACATAACGTAAAAGGTATCTGGAAACCCACCACTGACTTTGCCAAGAGGATTCAAGCAGATTGGGAATTGAAGCCTATGGAATCACGTATTTCAATAGACTCTCCTATCATTGCTCTCTTCGGGCATAATGATGAGAACAGACATACGTTTGCATGTTCCAATGCGATCAATAAACTGGAACTCGATGCTGTCATTCGAGAAGAAGACGATTGTTTCTATTGCTCTGTCACCTTATTTGTAGAACGACATTCTCCAGTGGATCAGTGGAATGTTCAAATTCGAATGGATTCTGCCAACAAACACTTTTCCAAAGCCATCAAAGAAGTATCGAGTTGGTGGGAAACCTTTGAGAATTTAAAACCAGCCCATGTGCCTGAAATTGCACAAACACCCTTGTATTCAACCTGGTATCAATTCCATCAAAACTTAGATGAAGATCAGTTGGTGGAAGAATGTGAGATTGCTGCTTCCTTGGGTTATAAAGCCATCATTATTGACGATGGATGGCAAACCAATGATGGTAATAGAGGCTATGATTATACAGGTGATTGGGAACCTGAACGCTTAACCAATCCAAAGGAATTTGTAGAGCGAATTCATGCTACGGGAATGAAAGTTGGATTCTGGTATTCTGTTCCTTTCTGTGGAAAAATGTCGAAAGCATACAAGCGATTCAAAGGAAAGTTCTTAACAGAAAATCACAGGTGGGCCCCCGTCTTCGATCCTAGATATCCAGAGGTGAGAAGCTACTTGATCAATATTTATAAAAATGCTTTGGTGCATTGGAAATTAGATGGATTTAAGCTAGACTTTATTGATGATTTCAAACTTTACCAAGACACGCCTTTAGAGAAAAACAATGCGATGGATTTCCACTCCATCAATGAGGCAGTCGACAGATTGTTGACCGATGTAAAAGATACATTGACGGAAATCAATCCAGACGTATTCATTGAATTCCGTCAAAAATACACAGGCCCCGCCATGAGAAAATATGGAAATATGTTCCGTGCGTTTGATTGTCCTGGAGACGCTACCATGAATAGAGTGCGTATTGCGGATATTAAGATGTTAGCTGGAAATACAGCAGTTCATAGTGATATGATCACTTGGCATCAAGAAGAAAAGCTTGAAGTAGCAGCATTGCAATTGGTAAATACCCTATTTGGAGTACCACAGATTTCGGTCATGTTGAAAGACTTACCTAAAGATCAATTAAAGATGATTTCTTTCTACACGAAGTATTGGAACGATCACAAAGAATTAATTACGCAAGGAAACTTTATCCCAACCAGACCACTATCCAATTATACGTTGAAGCAAGTAAGTAATGATCGTCAATGCATTTTAGGGGTTTATGAAGATTTCGTAGTGAACATCAAAGATTCTTTTGAACAGTTAGATATTATCAATGCAAAATTGACGGATTCAGTAGTGATTAAAAGTGAGTTTGGGAATGTGACCTATATGATGACAGTTTTCAATTGTCAAGGAGAAAAAGTAAAAGATCAAACGATTCACATCACAAACGGAATTCATGAGCTTGAAATTCCTGCTTGCGGATTACTTCAACTAAAAAAATACTAGACACATGGATGTATTATCAATCATTTCGTTTGTTGGATTTACCTTACTGGTAGCTTTTATCGCATGGTACGCAACCCGTGGAACTGATGAAAGTTCGGCCAAAGGATATTTTCTAGGTGGAAGAAGTTTAGGAGCCATTACCATTGCAGGTTCATTATTGCTAACCAATTTATCAGCGGAGCAAATCGTAGGACTCAATGGGCAATCTTTCACGGAAGGAGTGCTCGTAATGGCATGGGAAACTTTGGCAGCCATTGCCATGATTTTTACGGCAATTTATCTCTTGCCGAAGTATATGCGATCTGGAATTACGACAATACCAGAGTTTATCCAAGGAAGATTTGATCACCAAACAAAAGCCATCCTATCCATTTTATTCTTAATTGCTTTTGGAATTGTCTTACTTCCTACCATTTTATACTCAGGTTCTCTAGCATTCAGTACCATGTTCGACTTGCCTGAAGTATTAGGCATATCGGAATCAGCCACCATTTGGATCTGTGTTTGGTCCATTGGAATCATCGGAATCATTTACGCGATTTTTGGAGGCTTAAAAGCCGTTGCAGTTTCAGATTTGGTGAATGCCATTGGATTGTTAATTGGAGGACTGTTGATTCCAGTTTTCGGATTGATGCTAATCGGAGATGGAAGTGTCTCTGAGGGTCTGAGTGAACTTTGGAACTCGAATCCAGAGAAGTTCAATGCCGTTGGAGGTGTAGATGCATCCATTCCAGTAGGAACAATTTTCACAGGAATGATGATTGCTCAAATGTATTATTGGGGAACCAATCAATCTATTTTGCAACGTGTTTTTGGAGCAAGTAGCTTGAAAGAAGGACAGAAGGGAATGATCCTCGCAGGATTTGTAAAATTCTTAATCCCTGTGATTGTAGTATTGCCCGGAATCATTGCATGGCATGTATTCCAAGGAAGTTTGGACAATGCAGATCAGGCTTACCCTGCCTTGGTAAAGAAAGTATTGCCTGGAACCTTGTTAGGATTTTTTGCAGCAGTCCTTTCTGGAGCCCTATCGAGTTCTCTTAATACTCTATTAAATCGCAGTCCCC
>CAZTFN010000046.1:0-19089 GCA_964612905.1 uncultured Flavobacterium sp.
GCCTCTTTAAGACTCCATAAGACTTGCATAATTTGCTCTTCTGCTTTTGTTAATTGCTTACTCATTTCTATCAACTAATTTTTTAGTTACTCAACAAATGTAACTAATTTTTTAGTTCAAACTAATTATTTAGTTGATTTTAACATTTTGTAACATTCTCTTCTTTTTTTCGTTTCATAAATACAACCAACCATTATGGATATTTTTCTTCTTTTTCTAGGTCTCTTTTTTATGATTCTAGGAATCATTGGTGCATTCTTACCTGTATTACCCGGTCCCATTACGGGTTGGGTGGGATTATTACTCTTGCATCTCACAAAAGTTGTTCCACAAGATTGGACCTTCTTGGGTATCACTCTTGCAATCGCTATCGTTATTTATGTACTCGATTATATCATTCCCGCATTGGGGACCAAAAAATTCGGCGGAAGTAAGTATGGTATTTACGGCACAACCATTGGATTGATTATTGGGTTAATCTTCTTCCCTCCTTTTGGAATTATCATAGGTCCGTTTGTGGGTGCCCTCATCGGAGAACTGATGTACGACAGTCAAGATTCTCGCAGAGCCCTAAGAGCAGCTGTTGGGTCTTTTATTGGATTTCTCTTCTCAACCGGACTAAAATTTATCGTCGGTTTAATCTATTTAGGATTGTTCCTTGCTATTGTTTGGGATTATAAGTCTTCATTTTTCTAGGTGAAAGATTTTTGGGTAAAGGGTGAAAGTAGAAAGTTTGTAAATATATTTACGTATTACAAATAAGATTACGTTATTTAACCTCCAACTACCTACCCTAAGATGCCCCATAGTAACGCAGTAGAACTATCGAAGAAAGCGCCTTTGCACCTTTGCATCTGTGAGACTATGAACCTTGAACCCGAAGCACAGCTGAGGGTAAGAATAAAAAGCAAAAAAAAAAGCAACCCATTTCAGGGAAGCTTTCCATTGGTTAACAAAACCACGGCACTTTTTACGAAAGTACCAAAACAACACAACTAATGCTGTTCTTTTAAAACAGCCCACAAATATACTTGTTTTTTTAAGGTCACCCAATGTTTTTTGAGTTTTCTCCTTTTCAGTTATTGATTATCTTTGCGCCCTAAATCATCAAACAAAAAGAGTTTATAATGCAATTATCAGAACAAGAAGTTGTAAGACGCCAGAAACTAGCTCGATTACGTGAGTTGGGAATCAATCCATATCCAGCAAACTTGTATCCTTTGGATATAAATTCAAAACAGATCAAATCTGACTTTGAAGAAGGTAAAAAGGTGGTGATTGCAGGTCGTTTAATGTCTCGTAGAATTATGGGAACAGCTTCTTTTGCTGAGTTGCAAGATGCAGAAGGAAGAATTCAAGTGTATTTCAACAGAGATGAAATTTGTAGTGGGGAAGATAAAACTCATTACAACGAAGTCTACAAGAAATTGTTGGACATAGGTGACTTTATTGGAATTGAAGGAGAATTATTCACCACAAAGGTTGGTGAGAGAACTGTAATGGTTAAGAATTTTACGCTATTGAGTAAAGCTCTTAAACCACTTCCTTTGCCTAAAACTGATGCAGAAGGAAATAAGTACGACGAGTTTAACGACCCTGAAATGCGTTACCGTCAACGATATGCAGACTTGGCTGTGAATCCACATGTAAAAGAAGTATTCGTCAAAAGAACCAAGTTGTTCAATGCAATGCGTTCTTTCTTTAACGATGCTGGATATTTCGAAGTAGAAACTCCTATCCTTCAACCAATCCCTGGAGGTGCCGCTGCACGACCATTTATTACGCATCACAATTCTTTGGACATTCCATTGTATATGAGAATTGCCAATGAGTTGTATCTAAAGCGTTTGATTGTTGGTGGGTTTGACGGTGTATACGAGTTCTCTAAAAACTTCCGAAATGAAGGAATGGACAGAACTCACAATCCGGAATTCACCGCAATGGAGATCTATGTTGCTTATAAAGACTACAACTGGATGATGGACTTCTGTGAGCAATTGCTCGAATTCTGTGCATTGCAAGTTAACGGAACTACTAAAGCTACTTTTGGTGAGCATGAAGTAGACTTCAAAGCTCCATATGCACGAGTGACCATGGCAGATTCTATCAAGCATTTTACTGGATTTGACATCACTGGAAAATCGGAAGATGAACTGAGATCAGCTGCCGAATCCATGGGGATTGAAGTAGATGATTCTATGGGGAAAGGAAAGCTGATTGATGAAATCTTTGGAGAGAAGTGTGAAGGGAATTACATTCAACCAACGTTTATCACTGATTATCCAAAAGAAATGAGTCCTCTTTGTAAAGAACATAGAGACAATCCTGAATTGACAGAACGTTTTGAGTTGATGGTCTGCGGAAAAGAGATTGCCAATGCTTACTCTGAATTGAATGATCCAATTGACCAAAGAGAGCGTTTTGAAGCACAATTAAAATTAGCAGATCGTGGTGATGATGAAGCCATGTTCATTGATCAAGATTTCTTACGAGCGTTGGAATATGGAATGCCTCCAACATCAGGTATGGGTATTGGAATGGATCGTTTGATTATGTTCTTAACCAATAATCAGTCCATTCAAGAAGTACTGTTCTTCCCACAAATGAAACCTGAGCAGAAAAAGCCATCAGTTGAGTTAAACGACGATGAAAAAGCAGTATTTGCCATTCTTCAGAAAGCTGAGAAAATTGAATTGCCAGAGTTAAAAGCTCAATCTGGTTTGTCCAATAAGAAGTGGGACAAAACCATCAAAGGTTTGACCAAACACAACTTGGCAAAAGTTTCCAAAACAGACGAAGGATTGTTTGTAGAGGTTATTTAAATCGTATCTTTCGGCAAAAATTGTCATGGGATACAACAATGCCCGTTTTTACTGTATAGAACACCCTACTATTTTTGGTAAGGGATATTGCAAAGAATGCAAAAGTCCCATGTGCCAGCAGTGCTTACTGGAGAATCCAGATTTTTGTCCTGCCTGCCGAAGAGAGTCGTTCTTAAGATCAGATAAGAATATTAGTAAAAAGCAACTACTGATAACCTTAGTAGGTGGAATTATCGGTTTTTTGGGTAGCTATTTTTTCTTTGATGCTCAACTTCCTGAAAATATATGGCCAGAATATGGTTGGAGGATTGTCTATCTCACTGCTTTCGGGATTTCTTTGTTCTACACGTTCATTCTTTACAGTAACAACGGGTTTACAGAAGAACTCAGCTCAGTTCCATTTATTAGTTTAAAGCTCCTATTGATTGTTTATGCCGCATCAGCTCTAAGTCTAATTCCATTCTTTATTTATCTATATAAGGTAATCGTCTATTTTTCAGGGTATCGACAAAGACGAATATAGCTATTCAAATTTTCACTAAAACTCGTATTATTCAAGAAGTAATTTTATACAATATTTCACATTTCTAACGTTAAATATGTGGTGTTTTGTACTAATTTGCACACCAACCCAAACTCTTAAATTCACCCACTTAATATGAAATCGATGAAAAGGAAAATTTTATTTGTTGCAACTTCTTTCATCCTTGTTCTTAGCTCTTGTAGTAAAGAAAGAACAGTTGAAGATTGCTCTGAAGAAGGCGTAATAGGAAACGAGTTTTTTACCGTGAGCTACTTTAACGAAGGTACACCCACAGTGTCTGAACCATTCTCAGTCAATGGAAATATTTCCTATGATACTCCGTTTGCTGAAAATGTAAGCAACGGTGTAGATGTGGTTATTCCTGGAATCCGAGTAAGATCTCAAACCAATAATTTCAATATTACCAGAGTGAATATCGAAGAGAGAGGAAATAATGAAGCCTGTTTCTTTGTACAAAACGAATTCAACCTTTCGGATTCTAGCTTCAGTACAGATATTGCTTCGGTGTTAGTATTGGATATGAGTACGTCCTTATTAGGTAACATTGCCCAACTAAAAGAATATGCAAAAAACTATGCAAACACCGTTGTTAATAGTTCAAATGGTTCAACCGTAGCTGTTGTATTTTTCTCTGACAGAGATGCCATTCAATCCACTGCATTTTATACTGCATCCAATATTGGTCAGTTGAATACCATCATCGATAATTTTTCCAACTATCAAGAACGTACTGCTTTATATCAAGCCGTTCAAACAGGAATTACCTTGCTTGATAACTTGCCTTTTACAGGGGAAAAATCGATTGTAGCATTTACAGATGGTGGTGACAATGACAGCAACAATCCGAGTCAATTAATTGCAGAAATCAATGCCAGCGATGTTGAAAAATTCGCGATTGGATTGAGAGGTGGCGACTTCCAAGAATCGGGATTAAGAGAAATTGTGAGTCAGACGAGTAACTTCGTTGTTGCAGACAATATTAACGACTTAGAAAATATCTTCGCAACGGTCAGCAGAGGTGTTATCTCTGTCTGGGAAGTTCGATATACACGATCTGATCAATTGTTATCTTCTGATGAAACGCTTCAAATCCGATTTAGCTTTGAAACTGAAATCATAGAATAGAATGCTGACAAGACTTTATGAAGTCAATTAAAACATAGAGAAAGAGGTTGTATTGAAATATACAACCTCTTTTTTTTGAGCATTTTACGGCAACGATTTCGTACTTTTTTATCGTGACAATTCCATAATTTTAGCAGAACTTATTTAAATTTAGGGCTATGGAAATTATCAAAGATGAATCTCAGTACAACATGGTTGACTGGTGGAAGAAAGTATTCATAGAGAATTATGCAAACTTTGAAGGCAGAGCAAGAAGATCTGAATATTGGTATTACGTACTCTTCAATTTCATTATTGTATTTGGAACCATGATCATAGGAGGACTTCTAGCCATAATTATCCATCCCGTGACCTTCTTTGTTTTTTACATTCTTCTTGTTTTGGCAAGTCTCGCCAACTTTATTCCGAACCTCGCCGTAATCGTGCGAAGATTGCACGATACTGGAAAATCGGGCTGGTACTATTTAATAGGTATTATTCCTTTGGTGGGCCCCATCCTTCTTCTCGTTGCCCTGGCTACTGAAGGAGATCGAGGTACAAATGAATATGGCTCCGATCCAAAAGCATCCAACAATCCAACATCAAATCAATACTGGTAAAAACGAATTTACTATGAAGCATAAAGTCGTTGTTTTAGGTCCTATCCCAAGAGATACCATCACTACTCACAATAATGAAGTCATTCAAAAATATGGATGTGCAACACATACAGCTATTGCATTGTCTAATCTGATGGGCTCCGAAGGTGAAATCATTCCCGTGACTCATGTGAGACAACAAGATGCACCTGCCATTAAAGAATTACTTTCTGCTTATGACAACATCAACTGTGCACATATCAATTCGCATGCAGACCAAGGTGATGTGATTCACCTCAAGTTTCTAGACCAAAACAAACGCGTTGAGAAGCAAACAGGATTCATGAACCCTATTCTTCCCGAAGATGTGAAAGACTTATTAGATGCGGCTGTGTTTGTCTGTGTTCCTGTTACCGATTTTGAGGTTCCTTTGGCTACCTTGAAATACATCAAAGAAAATAGTGATGCTTCCATTGTTTTTGATGCACATGGACCCACGAACTCCTTGAGTATTCATGGAGATCGATTTATGAAATTCTGGGTAGATAGAGACTCATGGCTACCGTATATCGATGTATTAAAGATGAATCTAGAAGAAGCCAATTGCAGTTGGTTTGAGAAAGAATATGATCTCATTGATCTAGAAAACAATCATGAGATTGCCAGAGAAAAACTACCTGAGTTTGCAGAGCATTGTTTGAGGCAAGGGCTCAAATCTTTGTATGTCACTTTAGATTCTAGTGGCGTGATGGCGTATACTTTGGAAAACGGAGAACTCGTTCAAGAATTGGTTCCTTCTGTCAAAGTGGATTATGTAATAGACACAACAGGTTGTGGAGATTCCTTTGCGGGAGGTGTGGCATTTGGGTTGCTCAAAGATCCCGATGATTATATCAAAGCCGCTCAATATGGCAATGCTATGGGTGCACAACGAACACAAGGAAAGACCTTTGATGTTTTTAAATCGTTGGAAGAAACCAATCGAATGATTGTAGAAAATTATTCCTAATTATTTCCACTTAATGTTACAGCCAATACTTGGCTTCTCAGGACCTGAATATGCTGTCCCTGTAACAACTGAATTCAGAACAGCGCGCATATCATTTCCCGTAACGGGAATTCCATTTCCTGGTCTAGAATCGTCTAACTGACCATGATATACCGCTTTTAAATCTTGATCAAATACGTATAAGTCTGGCGTACAAGCGGCATCGTATGCTTTGGCCACATCCTGTGTTTCATCATATAAATATGGAAAAGGATATCCCACACTTTTAGCTTGAAGCGTCATCAATTCAGGACCATCTTGAGGATAGTTGATCACATCATTACTGCTGATGGCGATGAATCCGATTCCTTGGGATTGGTATTCATTCGCAAGCTTTACCAACTCCTCATTTACATGCAATACAAACGGGCAGTGATTGCAAATAAACATGATCAAAGTTCCCTTTTCTCCTTTCGCATCCTGTAAAGAGATGTTCTGCTGTGAAACTGTATCGAAAAGCGTAAAATCTGGAGCTAAAGTTCCTTTTTCAAAAGTATTGGAAGGTGTTCGAGCCATTTCTGAAGTTTATACAAAAATACTACAATTCGCAACAATCATGGAAAATTCGATAGAAAGTATACCTTTGAAAGAAAAAGACTTCATGGAGTACATCAATATTATTGCAACTGTACAATTAGTTTTTCTATTCTTCATTCTCTTTTTTAAAAACAAGAACATTTTAAACAAGATTCTTGGTCTTATTATCTTGACACCTATATTCAGTTTCACCTTCAACACATTGGATCTCCTAAATGCATTATCGGATTCTGTATTTGGCGTCTTTTATCATACGATTATCATCACTTCTTTTCTTTTTGCACCACTTGTCTTTTATTACATCAATATGATGTGTGGAAAAAGAATGTCTTTTAAACATCCACTATTTATTGCTACGCTTGTCCTCATAGCATATGATCTTTTCGCAATGATAAAATTTCTATTATTGACGGATCTTGAAAAAAAGAACTTCATCGAAGCCATAAAAAATGGTGATTTTCCCACAGATATCTTATACCTATCGGTACTGTTCTTTATCATACAACAACTGTATTTTACCCTGTCTGCAATCCAAGTATATCGCTTTAGAAAAAAAGTATCCAATACCTTGTCCTACAGAAGCAGCTTGGGTACAGAGTTTACACTAAGATTCATTATTCTGGCATGGGGTGCAAACATTATAAGTCTGATATGCTATTTCATTCTTCCTATGCGCTTTGTTGAATTTGTAATGCTTCCCATCATATTATTCATCATTTCTAATTTTATTTTTTACTATGCTTTTCGATATCAAGTATTCTTTCACGAGGATACCTATCGAATTTTCTTAAAGGATCTAGAATTGGTGAATACCGAAACTGAACTACCCAATCTACAGGGTAAAAAAAGTTTGCATGCAAAAACCATTAACGAATTTTTAGAAACGAAAAAAGCATACCTCAATCCTGAGTACACCATCTTTGACCTATCAAAAGACCTTGGATATTCCTACAGTGAAGTTTCAAACATTATCAATAAAGATATGGGCTACAACTTCTCAAAATTGATCAATCGTTTAAGGGTTGAAGAGGCTAAAATCGCTCTAAAGGAAAATATTGACAGCCTCACCGTTGAGGCCATTGGAAAGATGGCTGGGTTTAAAAGTAGAGCCTCATTTTACAGAGTATTTAAATCAGAAACAGGAAAAACTCCCCTAGAATACTTAAAGTCTCAAGAGTCTTAATGTCCCAAAAATAGGAATTGAGACATCTATACAGATCTAAGACACCTGTTTTTTATCCTCATATATTAGTTTTGATTGTCCCCATAAAATAAATCAAACTGTCATGAGAAAATCAACACTACTCTTATGTATCCTTTTTTCCATTTATTCCATTGCTCAGGTACCTGATGTCAACTTGGAAGAAGGATATACTGTTACAAATCATGGCTATATTTTGTACCCATCTCCCGATGCAGAATATGACCATGTTATTGAAGTTGGACCTGGACATGAATACGCCGAGATTCATGATATTCCAGTCAGTCTAATCGTTAAGAACACTCTTATTAAAATTCATCACAGAACTGACCCCTACAGAACAAAAGTGTTTGTCGATGTAATTGCAACCGAAAATGAAAAAGTTAGGTTTCAAGGCATTCCCAATTCCAATGGAGATTTGCCAATTATCAGTTTCGAAAATGCAATTTCATGGGGTAATACAATCAATTCAGTTCTAGAAACTGGTTCTGCGTTTGTTGTCTATGGAACATGGGCGAACAAACCTGCTTGGATAGATATTGTAAATCTGCACATCAAAGATGCTCCGTATGCCAGCATTTGGGCAAAAGGAGATCACATTTCTATTAAAGGATGCTTCTTAGAAAACAGTGCAAACGGTGTCTTCTTCCAAGCAGCGAACCAGTTACTCATTGAAATTTCCACCTATATGTTAATCGAGGGATGTAAATTCTCTCAGAACGGAACGGTCAATGGATGGTTGCACCACAATATTTATTCTCAAGGAATGCACGCACTGATTCAGTTCAATACCATAGAAAAACTAAAAGACAATTCTTTTGGCGCCAGTCTTAAGGATCGATCGTCACATACGGTAATTCGCTACAACAAAATTCAAACCACGGCAAGGACTCTTGACTTGGTAGAACCAGAAGATACAGACCAAGTATTAACTCAGGATGACAACTGGGACGATGTGTATGTCTATGGAAACTTAATGACCAATAAACAAGTAGGCGTGAATATGGTGCACTATGGATACGATAACACTCCTACCTACAGAAGAGAAGGCACCCTTCATTTTCATAACAATACCGTTGTCATAGATAGAACCGATGATCCATGGAGGGTCAATCTTTTTGATGTGAACAGTACGAATTCCTTGGTTGAATTTTCTAACAATATTGTTACTGCGACTGGGATGCAAGTTTTTTATATGTTCAGATCAAATAATACCGACAATGCTGGAAACATCAATTTTGGACCTTCTTATTTTCATATGCAAGGGACCCAAAACAACTGGGGACTGAATGAAAATTCAGGGACTTATTTGATGTCTGGAGAAGACAATGTTATTGAAGGAGACAACCCAGGTTTTGTAGATTATGACAATGACGACTTTACATTAGTGAGCGATGCCTCTGTAATTGGAATTGGAAATGATTTGCTCACTAGCATGGGTTTATCTGTTGAATATAATAGCATATCTCCTATGGTAAACATGTTAAGAACAGATCAAGCCGAACCGAGTTTGGGAAGTTTTTCTTCTCAAGCGACTGCAAGTTCACAAGATTTCTCGGTAGAAACGTTAAGTGCCAAGGCCTATCCAAATCCATTTGCTAATCAGATCACCATAGAATACAATCTCGTAGAAGATTCTCATTGTATGATAGAAATCTACAATCCTTTAGGTCAGAAAATAAGAACCATCTCAAATGAGCATAGTGCCTCAGGAATTCATTCCACCCTTTGGGATGGGAAAAACGACAATGGAAATAATGTAGCTCATGGCATGTATTTCTATTCAATCAAAACAAAAAAATCTAAGTTGACGAAAGCAATTATTCTGCGCAAAAACTGACACCTCCCCACTTTTGTCAGAATAAGCCGCAACTTGCTTGATTGTTGAGGTTACGAAGAGCATTGCTAGAGTTTTGGCGATGCTCTTTACATCTTTTGCTCTATCTTCCTTTTTTCATCCTTTCTCAAGGCAACAAATTCAATTTGCTTATCGCAGTAAAAAACAGGAACTTCGTCAGACTCGAGAAACCTTCAAGAGCGATTAATCGACTGAACCATGACAAATCAAAATTTACGAAACCTTGTAATCTTTTTACTCATCGCAGCAATTTATGGCTGTCAAAATTCAACTATTCCTGATTATACGCTTCCATCGAATGAAACTGCCCAACCGCTATCTATTGTTGCTGACAGCATCAAAATTGAAGGAGAACTTGGAGATTTCTCTGTAAATAAAAAAATCACATCTCCTGAGAAAAATGTACAATTGATTACATTCACTTTCTCTGCACCGAAACCTTCAGAATTAAAACCTATTACCTTAAAATTTGGCTTTCCATCCTTGGCGATCAACGGATACTGGAACCCAAAAATTAGCGTAGATAAAGTCAATTATTACTATAGTAGTTTTTCTTCTAAAGCCTCTCGTTACGCCCCAGTCCTTTCTTTTTACGACAATGCATTAAACAATCGGATAACCCTAGCGTTGTCGGACGCATTGAACAAATCGGAGTTTGTGAGTTACCTCAAGGAAGAAGATGTTCATTTTTATCCAGAGATCAAACTCTTTGGGGAGCGTATGCCTAAAACCACTTCTTATGAAATTCAACTGCGAATTGATACGCGGTCTCTTCCCTATTATGAAGCCATTGACCAAGTAGCCAGCTGGTGGACAGACAATCCTTCTTATGAGCCTATGAATGTACCTGATGAAGCGAAAAAGCCTATGTACTCTACTTGGTATAGTTATCATCAAAGCATAACGGCAGAAGAAATCGTAGCCGAATGTAAAATTGCAAAGTCACTAGGTTGTGGAGCTGTAATTGTGGATGATGGGTGGCAGACAAATGACGGAAATCGAGGCTATGCATATACTGGTGATTGGAATCCAGATCGAATTCCAGACATGAAAGGTTTCGTCGACGCTGTTCACGAAGAAGGAATGAAATTCATTCTATGGTATTCATTGCCTTTTATGGGAGAAAAGGCGAAGAACTATCCTAAATTCAAAGGAAAGTATCTACGCCATTGGGAGAGTCAAGGAACCTATGTATTGGATCCACGGTATCCTGAGGTAAGGGAATATATCATCAATACATATGTAAAAGCGATGAATGACTGGAGCCTTGATGGCTTTAAATTGGATTTCATCGGTTGGTTCACTGCTACTGACGAAACTCAATTGACCAAATCAAATGGACGAGATTTTGCTAGTGTCAACAATGCTACAGATGCTTTGATGACCGAAATTCAGCTAAAATTACTCGCCATAAAACCAGACATTCTCATTGAATTCAGACAACCCTACATTGGTCCTTTAATGCGAAAGTATGGAAATATGTTTCGCGGTGTGGATGCTCCTAACAATGCAGTGGCAAACAAGATTGAAACGGTAAACCTCCGTATCCTATCACAGAATACTGCAGTACATAGCGATATGTTTATTTGGAGGCCAGAAGAATCTGTGGAACAAGCCACACTTCAAATTTTGAATATTCTATACAGCGTTCCTCAACTTTCGGTGCGGCTTGAAGAGATTCCGGAGAACCACTTAAATATGATTCGTTACTGGTTTGATTATTGGAACGAGAATAAAGATATTTTGATTGATGGTGATTTTATTCCTTCCGATCCTGGAGCAAATTATCCTATGTTGACTGCTATAGCAAACGAACATCAAATCACAACCCTTTATCAAGACATGGTTGCCGTGATCAATTCAAATGCAACGCAAATTGATCTCATCAACGCCAAATCAAGTACCACAATTACTTTTCAAATCGATTCATCTTTTGAAGGAACATTGGACGTGATTAATTGTACAGGTAAAACAGTACTTTCGGAATCCATTTCTTTGAATGTGGGCGTGCATAGTCTCAAAGTACCTGCATCAGGAATGTTATCTTTACGATCCAAATAATCATTGGTATGAAAAAAGAACAGCAACATCTTTTGGTGTTTTTTGGAGCCTCGATAGGAACCATCGTCCTTTACTTGCTTTTCGGGTTGTATACTCTGATTATCTTTCCCGTTTTATTATTCGCATTTGCCTTTGCTTTTCGTAGCAAAGCGAATTAAACCTTTTCTCTCTGTTGAGGTCATAGATGCAGTTCAGTCTTCATTTGGTTGAAGGCAAGTTAACTAGTTTGTTTCTGTAGTGCATTTTGCTCCATTGGGCCTCCCAGATATCTGAAAGCAAATGCACTACTTTTTCTTCTTTTCAATTCATTTCTTTTGCTACGATAAAATGCCTTAGATTTGTCAAAAAACACAGATGCTCAAAAGATTCTTCCGAAAGTTTGCTCACTTTATGGGTTTTGTGATTCAAAGGCTGAATCGCGAGACAGAAGATACTCGACTGTTGGCTTTGGGAAAGATGTTGTCCAATCAACAAACTTCATTGACTTCTAAGAACATTCAAGATTATGAGTTCAAAATTTTCAGTCAGTGGGGAGACGATGGCATCATTCAGTATTTAATAAAACATGTATCCGTTGATAATAAATTCTTCATCGAGTTTGGTGTAGAAGATTATCTCGAATCCAATACGCGTTTTTTGATGATCAATAACAACTGGTCGGGGTTTGTGATGGATGGTTCTGAGGAGCACATGAATGGACTAAAAAAAAGACCTTGGTTCTGGAAGTATGATTTGAGCTGCAAAGCTGTGTTCATCGACAAAGACAACATCAACTCCTTATTGTCTGAATTGAATGTTTCCAACATTGGACTCCTTCATATTGATATTGATGGAAACGATTATCATATTTTAAAGGAAATCGATTTTTCTACATTGAATCCTTCTATTTTAATCATGGAATACAATGCCGTTTTTGGAAAAGATCGAGCAATTTCTGTTCCCTATAGAAAAGACTTCATACGCGGAAAAGCACATTACAGTCATTTGTACTTTGGTGCTTCTCTAAAAGCTTTGACACTTCTTGCAGAAGAAAAAGGGTACGCTCTTGTTGGTTGCAATCTTGCAGGAAACAATGCGTATTATGTAAGAAAAGATTTGTTGTCAGAACAAGTTCCTAATATCTCTTTGGAAGAAGCTTTTACCGATAGTAAGTTCAGAGAAGGCAGACATCAGAACTTTAACCTTTGCTACTCACAAGGTTCGGATCGATTGGAGATCATGAAAGGTCTAGATGTTGTAAATGTGGAAACTGGCGAAATCGAGAAGCTTTAATTTACTTCGATTTTCCTTGATACTTCAGAGGTAAGTGCACCACTTTTTTTGTCTCAAAAAAGTCTTCTTCAAAAAAGTCAGGTAGATCGTAAATTGTTGCTGAGGTGTATTTTTTCAACTCTTCGGATAAATCGCCACCTTTCAAATACAAAATTCCATTTTTTAGTGGATGACTTTGCTTTTTTGCGATTTTTCCTTTCGTCCATCTCACAAAAGTTTCCATCTGAGCTACGGCTCTACTCACAATAAAATCATATTCTTCCTTGACCTCTTCTACTCTACCATGCGTTGTTCGAACGTTTTCTAAGTTCAAACCTTGCACAACCTCATTCACCACTTTGATCTTCTTTCCAATACTGTCTACCAAATGGAAATTCGTTTCAGGAAAAAGAATCGCCAATGGGATTCCAGGAAAACCACCACCTGTTCCAACATCCATGACTTGAGCTCCTGCATTGAATTCCATTACCTTCGCAATTCCGAGAGAATGCAGCACATGTCTCAAGTACAATTCATCAATATCCTTTCTAGAAACCACATTGATCTTAAGGTTCCAGTCCTGATATAGATCCTGCAATTTGGAGAATTGTTCAATTTCAACATCGGATAAATTTGGAAAGTATTTGTGTAGTAATTCCATATATCTATAATGAAATGCAAAAGTAATTAATCCCATGAGACTATTCCCGAAAAAGGGGCGTTATTACTGTTGTAGTAAAGGTGAAAACTCTTATTTTTGTTTTCCTACAGACCAAGAATTAAATGAAGACAGTAAATTTCTCCCGAATAGACAAAGCGAAGTTCTTTAGAACACTCAACAAACGAGTAAACAACTATTTCAAAGAAAACAACATTAAAAAAACTGGTAACTGGAAGCTTTACAGCAAAGCCATTATCATGTTTACCATCTATCTGGTTCCTTTTATCTTATTACTAACTGTTTCTATGCCTGGCTGGCTACAACTCTTGTTGACCGCTATCATTGGTGTTGGAATGGCTGGTGTTGGAATGAATGTGATGCACGATAGCAATCACGAATCCTTCTCTAGCAAAAAGTGGGTCAACAAATTAATGGGAAGCAGCATCTATATGTTGGCTGGTAATGTGTTTAACTGGAAGGTTCAGCATAACGTATTGCACCATACCTTTACTAATGTAAAAGATCACGACGAAGACATTGACGCTGGGCGTGTGATTCGTTTTTCTTTCAGCTCGAAGTGGTTCAAATTCCACAGATTGCAACAATACTATTCGATCTTTTTGTATGGTTTGTTAACCATTAATTGGGCAGTTACTACCGATTTCAAACAAATGCATCGTTACTTGAAGCGTAAATTATCCTATGGTAAATTCCCGAATCCAGCGACTGAGTGGACGAAACTGATCGTTACTAAAATTTTATACTACGCCTTATGGATTGTATTGCCGTTATTAGTGATGGATGTTGCATGGTGGAAAGTATTGATTGGTTTCTTTGTGATGCACTATGTGGCGGGAATGATTTTGAGCGTCGTATTTCAATTAGCACATATTGTTCCAAATACGGAAATGCCAGAACCTGATGAGAATGGAAACCTACAGCATACCTGGGCTGTACACCAGTTGTACACAACGTCCAACTTCGCTCCTAAGAACTGGTTCATCAACTTTTACACTGGTGGATTAAACCATCAAGTTGAACATCATATTTTTCCACACATTTCTCACATTCATTATCAAAAATTAGCTAAAATTGTAAAGGAAACGGCAAAGGAATTTAACCTTCCGTATAATGAATATAAAACCACTAGGAGAGCCATTATAGAACACTTTAGACATCTTGGCAATCTTGGTAAAAACCCACAAATGGCATAAAGAAATGGCACACCCATTATCTGATCGAATTAACAGTTTACCAGTATCTCAGACTTTGGCAATGGCTGCTAAAGCAAGAGAATTAAAAGGACAAGGAAAAGATATTATCAGTTTAAGTTTGGGAGAGCCCGACTTTAACACTCCAGATTTTATCAAAGATGCTGCGATTGAAGCAATCAATCAAGATTACAATTCGTACACTCCAGTAAATGGATACCAAGAATTGAGAGAGGCAATTTGTACCAAGTTCAAGCGTGACAATGGTTTGGACTACAACCCTAGTCAGATTGTCGTTTCTACGGGAGCAAAACAATCCATTGCGAATGTTGCTCAGGTGTTATTAAATCCAGGAGATGAAGTATTGCTTCCTGCTCCATATTGGGTAAGTTATTCGGCGATTGCCATGCTTTCTGAAGCGACCTATGTTGAGATCCCATCAACCATTGAAACAGATTTCAAAATTACGCCAGAACAATTAGAGGCTGCAATTACACCAAAAACAAAAATGGTGTTCTTCAACTCTCCGAACAATCCAAGTGGAACCATTTACAATGAGTCTGAAGTAAGAGCCTTGGCAGCTGTTTTGGAAAAATACCCAAACATCTACATCTTATCCGATGAGATTTACGAGCATATCAACTACGGAACGAAGCCATTCAGCTTCGCTGCCGTTGAAAGTATCTACGACAGAACCATTACGGTAAACGGATTGGCAAAAGCCTTTGCCATGACTGGATGGCGAATCGGATACATTGGTGCTCCTGATTGGGTAGCGAAAGCTTGTACCAAAATGCAAGGACAGGTAACTTCAGGAACCAACTGTATTGCACAACGTGCTGCGATTACTGCCGTATTAGCTCCAATTGAGAAAGTTCAGTATATGGTTGACGAGTTTAAAACACGTCGAGATATGGTATTGGAATTACTTGGAGACATTGACGGATTCAAATTGAATGTACCAGACGGTGCTTTTTACATCTTCCCAGACATCTCTGCATTCTTCGGAAAGACGATCAAAGGAAGAGAAATTAACAATGCAAGTGACTTTTCATTCTTATTGTTAGAAGAAGGAAATGTTGCTACAGTGACTGGAGATGCTTTTGGAGCTCCAAATTGTATTCGAATGTCCTATGCGGCTTCTGAAGAACAATTGAGGGAAGCAATTAAAAGAATTAAAGAGGTTCTTAGTTAGAAGAACTTAATGATAAAACTTATTGAATCGAAGGTTGATACTCGTATTGATCTTCGATTTTTTTTGATTCATTGAGCCACTAATGGCACTAATCTGCACGAAGCTCGCCTGTGGGATGCAAGTTTCAAATCTATTTGATCAAGCAGCGACAGTATTTAGGGAAAAGCAGACAGATCGATTAATTCGTGAATTCGTGGCAAATAAAATGAAAAGGTTTCACTGATAAAAACAACAAAAGGAAAGCCTAAATTTTTTAAAAAATTCAAATGACTTTCCTTTCCAAACTGTTTGTTAGTTCAGTGAATATCATAATTTTCGATAAATGTTTTGTAAGTCTGTTGACTATTAGAATCCTATAGTAGGATGAATACTAAAGCCAAAGTGAATACAGATACTTGAAGAATGGTTCCTGTCTGACTGCGGAACTTTTCTTGTTGGCTTTGAAGAGAGTTTTTGATTTTCGACAAAGAATCTGCTTTCATATTACGGATGCTGTGCCTGATTTCTTGCTTGTAAGCTGAAGTTAAAATTCCTCTCTCAATGACTCGTGGGTGTGCTGTTGATTTCATAATTTCTATAATGTTTGGTTAATGATTAATTACACTATATAGACGGCAGAAAAAATATTTTGTTACAGAGGCTGAGTTCTTTAAGGAATTTTTAACGAATGGGCAAAGTTCCTTATTTTTGAATACAACTATCTCATTTTTAAAAAATTACTTCGCAATGACTCGCCAAGAATTAGAGCAAAAACTAGAAGAAATTGGCATATCAAAACTTCGATATTCTATCTATGAAGGTTTGAAAGAAGATGCACTAATTCTAGATAATATAAGTGGTACTTGGAAGATTTCCTATGTTGAGAGAGGGGAGGAACACCTGCTAAAATTACACACATCTGAATCAGAGGCTTTCGATAGTTTACTTGAACTTTTTGTAAATAAGCATTGAGTCTTAGTTCCATCAATTTAAACAAAAACCGCATTCAACTTACATTGAACACGGTTATGGGTTAGGGGTCAAATCGGTCCTAAGATTCCGAATCAAGTTCGGAATTAATCTACATTGTCATGTAAAAAAGAATTGTTTGATCTCAACTGAATATCGTCGTCACTATCTTTTGATAATGCTGTTTTTGTCTTGCTTTTGGTGGCGTTTGAATCGTTCAAATCAACACCCAATCTTTTGTAAGCGGGTTGCTTTTCAATCTCATCAATGTTCTTGTTTACTTGATCTGTAAACTTGTAATTGAATCCTTTCATCTTCTGACGTCGCTCCTCTGCTCTTTCTTGCAATTGTGCTATGGTCAGACTTAATGGAGAAACTTCCTCGCTTTCCGTTTCGATCTCATTCACATCTACATCCGATGCTGATGACTTTAACTCAAATTGAAATGCTGCTTCGTCCTCGTTTTCTGGTGCATCAGAGGAATCATTGCCTGAACCTGTTGCAATAGAAGAACTTTTGCTAATAGTAGGCTCTGCTTCGAAATCTTCCAATACAAAACGTGTCTCTACAACCTCCTCCTGTTTTTTAATCATTTGAACAGGCTCCTCAACTTCCATTTCCAAGACTTCATCGGTCAAAGTAAATAATGTCTTTGTCTGCTGTGCCTCTTCTTTTTGAGGATTCAATGGAAGATCAAATAACAAATCACCTGATGCTTCTTCCTGCTCCATTACAGGAGTTTCTTCGATCTGCGGAGCAACTTCCGTAATGACGAAATCATCTTCAGAAACATCTTCAATGGTCACTTCTTCGTATACCACATCTAGATTGTTGATGTACTCAGAAGTAGGAATTAAGTTCTCTCCTTCGCTGGGCTTCGGAGAGCTAATGATCGGTTCTCCTTCGCTACGCTTCGGGGAACTAATAGGTTCTGCTTCGTTAGACTTCGGAGTACCAGCAATAATTTCTTCCTCTTCAGTATCATCTAAAACATGAATAATCTTCTCGTCTGCCTTAGCAATTGGCTCATCAAGTAGAGGTGACTTTGCAATTACCTTTTCTTCTTTGAAATCATAGGTTGCTTTTTGATCGTCCTCTAAGGTATGAACGATCTTCTTGGCTTCTGTATTGGTAATACTACTTTGTTGGTCGGCAGCGAATCCAGTTGCGACCACTGTCACAGAAATGGCATCTCCTAATTCTTCATCTTCACCAATACCCATAATGATATTGGCATCGTAACCAGCTTCAGTTTGGATGTAATCATTGATCTCTCCAATCTCATCTAACGTTACTTCATTGGTTCCAGAAACAATCAATAACAATACATTCTTTGCACCAGTGATCTTATTATCATTCAACAATGGAGAATCCAAAGCTTTGACAATAGAGTTCTTCGCTCTGTTGGTTCCTTCTTCCTTAGCAGATCCCATGATAGCAGTACCACTATTGGATAGTACCGTCTTGGCATCGTGCAAGTCAATATTTTGCTTGTAGTGATGCGTAATTACCACGGCAATTCCTCTTGCTGCGGTAGACAATACCTCATCTGCTTTGGAGAATCCAGCTTTGAAACCAAGGTTTCCATAGACTTCTCTTAGCTTATTGTTATTGATTACAATCAAAGAATCAACATTGCTTCGCAGCGCATCAATTCCTAATTGTGCTTGCTTGGCACGTCTTCGACCTTCAAATTGGAACGGCATGGTCACAATTCCTACAGTCAAGATGTCCATGTCTTTGGCAATCTTGGCAATGATTGGAGCAGCTCCAGTTCCTGTTCCACCTCCCATTCCGGCGGTAATGAATACCATCTTGGTTTGGGTGTTTAACATTTGCTGAATCTCTTGCATGCTTTCTTTCGCAGCTTGCTCTCCTACTTCGGGATTTGCTCCAGCTCCTAATCCGGATGTTAAATTTGCTCCTAGTTGAATCTTGTTTGGGATAGGACTATTCTCTAGCGCTTGTGCGTCGGTGTTGCAAATCACAAAATCTACCCCTCTCATCTACTGGGTAAACACGTGACTTACAGCATTACTCCCTCCTCCA
>CAZTFN010000047.1:0-19003 GCA_964612905.1 uncultured Flavobacterium sp.
TAGCATCTTGTACAATCGCTTTTTAGAGGAAGCATTTATTAAGATGCAAGACAAGGCAACCATACTTTCTACATTGGATGCCACGGAGAGATATTTGCATCTCAAACAGCAAATTCCAGACATAGAAAACTTGATTCAACTGAATCATATTGCCTCCTATTTGAGCATAACCTCCATACAATTAAGCAGAATACGCAAGAAAATATTTTCGAAATAGGGATTCTAAACATAGGTTTACTCTCAATTTTTCACTTGTACTTACCTTTGTAACAAGTTTTAACCCCCTGAAACTTACTGTCCCCTGACAGAGAGGTCTGTGAAATCCATCACGGGCCTTTTTCTTTTAGGGTCAAATTTTAGAAAAAAATCACTAATTTAGACCGTCCTTTAATCGTTCCCCCTTCCTGAATTTAAACATATGGAAAAGCTGATTGAAAGACTTGCAGAATTTTATCCCCTTTCTGACAAATCGAAGCAACAACTTATCAGTCTCATGCACTACCAGAAATTCGATAAGAATTATCGAATCGCTGATTTAGGTGACACTCCCACACACTTTTTTGTCCTCATGGATGGCGTGGTGCGTTCGTTCGCTATTGACGAAAAAGGAAAGGAGTACACTCGATCCTTATACGTGCCTATGGTCGCCACGGGTTCTCTCTCTGCATTAATTTTAGATAAGCCTGCTCAGGTTGTCTATGAATGTTTAACAGATTGCTCTTTTCTCGCCTGCGATTTTGGAAAGTACAAGGAATATGCATCCGAGAATATTGAATTGGCTAATCTCTACAATGCTGTCATGGAGCGTGTTTTTATTACCATGGAAAAGCGTATTTATGAGCTTTCCATGCTCAATGCAAAAGAGCGCTACCTAAAATTAAGAGACCGCATTCCCAATATCGAAAATTTAATTCCTCAATACCACATCGCTTCTTACTTGAATGTAACACCCGTTCAGCTCAGTAGAATCCGAAAGGATTTATTCAAGAATTAAATATTAACATAAGTTAAGCTCAAACCGCTTTTTTTTCTGTATTTTTATCTTGTAATATTTCCCCCAAGAAATTATTATTTTACCCATATTTAAAAACTTGCTCGTTTTGAGCAAGTTTTTTTATGTTTTCATTTTAAAACCAATGAGTTATAAATTTCTGATACATTATGGCTTCCACTTTATTGTCCCTTTAGCGGTTGCCTTTGTTTTTTTCAAATCAGATTGGAAAAAGGTGTATTTGATCTTTATTCTAACAATGCTTGTAGATATGGATCATCTACTGGCAAACCCTATTTATGATGCGAATAGATGTAGCATTGGATTTCACCCACTACATTCCTTCTATGCAATTGGTGTTTACTTCTTTATGCTCATTCCTAAAAAGACTCGAATCATCGCTTTAGGATTGCTCATGCATATGTTGGCAGATCAATTGGATTGTTTGTTATAATATTCTCTTTAGAAGCTTTGATGCTACTTTGTTGATATCCTTAGAAATCTTCAATCTTATAGATGCAAACAAGTAACACACAACAATCAAACTGCATTTTAGGATAATGTTTAGGATTGGATGAAAGTTGAAGTTCCAGAAATAAAAGGCGAAAAACAACACAACAATGATCAAAAACATCAACAAGGTTTTATTCATGAAAGGATTCATTTTAAACCGGTATTGAACAAACCACAGTTTCACCGAGTTGAAGAAAAAGATCGTTAGAAAAGTAGCTAGAGCGAGTCCGTCTGTCCCATAGCCAATCTGATAATAAAATAGTTTATTCAGGAAATATACAGATAAGGCCATTCCCAAACCGATAGGCAATGCAACTCTATAAAACTTAGAGTTGTTAATAATATCACCGTTATTTCCTAAAACCATGTTGTATAACTTGACAGATGATATCAACAACACTACCAATTCTCCGCCTGCATAACCTTCTGGCATGATTTTAAAAACCTCTGTGACTGAGCAGTTGATCAATAGGAAGAAAAAACCTCCAATCAAGAGTAGATTGATAGAACTCCTTTTGTACAGTGATTCCACTTCTTTGTTGTCATTCTCGTTTAATGTTTTAGAAGTAATAGGCTGTAGGATTTGCCTCATAGCTCTACTTGGTGCTTCAATAAACGAACCTATGAAAACAGCGACGGCATAATAGGCAGCTGCATCAATGGTTTCCTTTCCTGGAATCATAACTTTGTCTATGTCCAAAATAATCGCACCTGCACTTCCTGCTAAAATAATGTAAACAGAGTATCGGAAGATTTCAATAAAATTACTCGGTAGCTTCAATTGAAACTTAGGCACATACAAGTAAAATGCATAAACCATCATAACCAAAGTTCTCAAAATATAGGCTCCAGTGTAATAGTAAATAAAATCAGACTTGCTGATCAAATCCAGCACCAAAGCAACCAATAAAATCATGGCAGTTGCTCGGTTCCAGAATTCCTTTAAAATGTTCCCAAAAACAGACTGCATTTGAACTTTGGCCCAAGAATAAAAAATCTCGAAATAGGCACAACACACCGCAACGATGTAAATCACAAGCGTATAGTCCGCAAAAATTTTGTTTTCTTCTGTTAGATTGCTAACAATCCAGTGATGCATGTGATCCCAGAAATAGCCTAATGGTAGGGCAATGAACAAAGGAAAAAAGAGAATGACCGATAAAAACCGATCACGTTCCTCTTTGGTCTTATAGGATGAATAGAATTTAACAATGGTATAATGGACTCCTAAGGCTGTCAAAGGCATGATAAGATTCGAAGCCGACAGTAAATAGATGACCAGTCCATAGTATTCTTTTTGTAAAAAATCAGGATAAAAATAGAGTGTATTGATACCACCGATGAGAAAACTCAAGTAAATAATGAGGGAGTTCTTAAAGGACTGTTTGAAGATGATTCCCACTGCTATTCAATTAAGGTTTTAATAGACTCATAAATCTTCTCCCCTACATTATTTCCATACAATTCCATCGAGAAGTCTTTCTTCGAGCTTTTGAATACTTCAAATGCTGATAATATTTTCTCTACATCACTACCTACAACTTCTGCAAAACCATTCTCCACAAGTTCGATCCATTCGGTTTCTTCTCTGGCAATGATGCAATGCTTTTTATTGAAGAAAGCCTCTTTTTGCAATCCTCCACTATCGCTCACCACCATTTTACAATTCTTCAAAAGTTCCAACATCGCGTAATAACCAACAGGGTCAATTAGCGTGATACTCGTAGAAATATTGTTCTTTTCTAGAACATTTTTGGTTCTAGGATGCAATGGTAAAACCACTTCACAATCTTTATGAATGCGATCTAGTGCCTCAAATATAGAGGACAACTTCTCCAAGTCATCGGTATTTTCTTGTCGATGAATCGTAGCAAGCACAAAGCTCTCCTCAGATAAATTTAAATCAGATATAATGGAAGACCTCTCCGCAGAAAACTGACCGTAATATTCAACGGCATCTTTCATGATATCGCCATGCTTTTCAATTTGAATGTCCAAATGATCATAACCTTCATTCTTCAAATTGTTGATGGCAGTTTGTGTGGGACAGCTTAGCAAGTCAGAAATACGATCCGTCAAAATTCTATTGACTTCTTCAGGCATTTTGATATTAAACGATCGCAAACCTGCTTCTACATGAACCACCATAATGTGCATTTTTTTAGCGGCCAAAGCTCCAGCGATTGTAGAATTTGTATCTCCATAAATCACTACGGCATCTGGTTGTTCTTCCTTTAATACTGACTCAATATCGGCTAGCATTTTCCCAGTCATTGCTCCGTGGCTCATGCTATTGATATCTAAGTTGTACTTAGGTTTTGGAATCATCATTTCTTCGAAGAAAACATCACTCATATTCTGATCAAAGTGCTGACCCGTATGCACAATCACTTCTTCAATGTCTCCATACTTTTGGATCACTCGACTTAAAACAGCAGCTTTTACAAACTGTGGCCTCGCCCCTAAAACTGTAACTATTTTCTTCAATGTTAAGCGTTAATTTTCTTGATGATTTCGGCTAATTCTCTTGTAAGTTGTTTGCGATGATATCCTTGAATATTTTTAGAGTCTACAACTAAACTTCCAACTTTGTATTGTTCATAAAGTCCAGAAATGTAGGACTCTAGTTTTTTGTCTTCTTGAAAATCAAATATCTTTCCTGCCTTCGCTGCATTCAAAATATCAGCAGCATCACCATCTTCTGGTCCAATGGCTAAAATAGGTCTTTTCGCTTGTAAATACTCAAATATTTTACCCGTAACAATTCCTTTGGCATTTGGCACATTATTAATACTAAGCAATAGTATTTGTGAAGCACGTTGATATTTGTGAACTTCAGTGTGATTCAAATAATCAATGAATTCGATCTGATTTTCTTCAAACAGCGTCAATTCTTCTTTTATCTCATCAGCAACTTTTCCGATGAGTCGAATCTTTAATTCGCTTTTGAATTCAGCATTCTCGTCAGACAATTTCTTGAGTACTTGCCATAAGTTCTTTGGATTTCTATCGGCATTCATCATACCCACATGCGTAATGGTGAACTGAGTATCAAGTGCAACTTCTACGTCATTCTGATGTGAATCAAAACCATTTGAAATCACATCCACCTGAGAATTAAATCGAAGAAACTCCTGTCTCATCGTATTACCCACAACCAACACATGGTCAGATTTTTTCACTACAGATTCCTCCAATTGTTGATGTTTTTTCAATGATTGATTACTCAATGGCAAACGATGAAAGTAATCGATATTCGTCCATGGATCTCGAAAATCAGAAATCCATTTCACATTGAGTTTCGACTTCAACTTCATTCCGATCAAATGCAAGCTATGCGGAGGGCCAGAGGTAATAATCGCATCTACTGGATTTTCTTTCAAATAGGTTGTCAAGAAATTCACTGAGGGTTTGACCCAAAACTTTCGAGCATCAGGAATGAAATAATTGGCTCTAATATATCGCATGATCCGTCCTACAAGAGACGGCTTAGATTCTAAAAAACCAGCACCCTGCTTTTTTGACTTTCCTCCAAATAAGGAAAGAATTTGTTGCGGTTCTTTGATAGGTCGTTTGATGACTTCAATTCCTTCTGGAATTTCCTTTGACAAGGTTTTATCCTGTATCAAATGATCTGTATCTACGGTGTATACAATAGGTTCTATATCAAAATCTCTTAGGTACTTTACAAACTTCAACCATCGCTGTACACCAGATCCTCCTGCTGGTGGCCAGTAGTAGGTAATGATTAATACTTTGATCTTAGATTCTTTCATACAATCGTACTAAGCTCTTTGATGTAATTTCCCATGAGAATTCATTCTCTATAAATTCTTTGCCGCACTTACCAGCATTCTCTGCCAAATCGGTATCTGAATACAAGGTAAATACTTTCTTCGCAAAATCTTTAGGATTTCGCTCTTCATGCACCAATCCCGACTCGGCTCTCTCGACAATCCTTTTCTGCGCAATGGCGTCACTTACCAATATAGGTTTTCCCAAACTCATGTATTGAAAAATCTTGTTTGCATAAGCTACATCGTGCTGTGGACTTCGATGCAAAGGCGATAAACAAACATTACTCGCTTGAATATAGGAAGGAAACAACGACATGTCTTGCCAACCTTCAAAATCGATATACTTCTCAACTTGAAGTTTCTTTGCCTCTTCTTTCAATACACTATCTGTGGTGTTTTTACCAACAATGACGAATTTCAAATTGGGAATATTTTCAATCAATTCTGGGACTGCTTTGATCACGGTAAGCAGACCTCGGCGCAAATTCGTATCTCCAACATACAAGAGAACATAATGATCTTTATATCTCTGGATGATGTCATTCTTGATCTCATAATTTGAATAAAACTCACGTCTCACCGAATTGGGCACCATCACTATTTTATCTTTAGAAATGTTGGTACGATCCACTATTTCATCCACAAATTCGGGAGAAACAGTAATCACATAATCTGACTTGTGAATTAATTTCTCTTCTTCCTTCTTCCATCGTTTGGGTGAAATGATGTACTTCCCAGGGAATTTCTGAAGGTGCGGATAATAGATCATATTCTCTGGAATGTTATCATGTAAGTCTAACACCAAAGGAATCTTGAATTTCTCATTGACTTCAACCACTGCCTTGGCCACCGTAATGTCATGAACATGCAGCGCATCTATTTCATTCTTTTGAAGAAAATCCTTGATCTTCTTTTTCATGAAATAACGGTAGAAAGGAAAATCGTAGGATAATGCGGACAGCTTATATTCTAATTTGTTGGATAAGTACCTTTTGACTTGAATTCCGTTGTAATTTTCTTCCTGAGTTTCGTTTCCATAAGACAAGCAAAACAATAGGACTTCATGACCTGCAACAATCAAAGAATGAGCTTCATTCTCCACCCTTGGATCGGGAGGAAACGTCTTATCTAATATCATTCCTATTCTCATGATCCTAAAATCGATCTATTGAGTAGGTTCGCTATCTTTTTTTCTTCGCTCAACAAAGAACCAACCGATAGGAATTAAGAATAACAAGGCATATGACACCAGAGAGATGGTACTTCCAGTTTGAATTACTTTGGGCTCAAATTTGAACTCAATGGTATGCTCTCCTGCTGGAACTTTCAATCCTCGTAAAATGTAATTCGTTTGAAAGTATGGGGTCAACTCTCCATCAATATAAGCGTTCCAACCATCCTTGTAATAGATTTCAGAAAAGACCGCAAACTGATCCTTGGTAGTCTTAGATTCATAGGTTAAGTGATTCAATTTATAATCTACCAACTTAATCGTGGCTGTAGAATCTTGCTCAAATTGTAATACTGCATTTCCAGTTGACTGAGCATTTTCAAATTGAGCATCATCAAATCGAATGATGGCCTCCTCTTTGGTTTTCAGAGTTCCAAGACGCTGTATTTCTTCATCCGCAGAATCCAATGCGCTGACTTTGGATACAAACCAAACGCTACCATTGACTTCTGGATTCACTTGTACTTGTTGACTTCCTTCATCCGTAGGTACAATCAAATACTTTGTGTTTAACATGTTCAAAACCTCTGGGCTGATTTTGCCTTCATAGACGTTCATATAGAAATCAATTACATCACTGTAACGTCCCATTTTAGCTGCATGATAACCTCCAATAGAATTATGGAAATAAGAAGTTCGTCCTTCTTCAAAAGGATTTCCTGTGAAGTTTGCAACGCGATAATAACTTTGATCTTTTAATATTTCTTTGTCAACAGGTGAAGCCACAAAGGGTTTGTCAATTCTTCTTGCCGATTTAAAGTCATCAGCATTTACATATCTCAAATTCACTTGCAATTGATCAAATAAAATCAATACTGCAAAGGCTCCTATTGCAATGGTTTGCTTCAACTTGTTCTTTAAGTAGAGCCATAAAATTCCAAAACTCAAACCTATCAATACCAAGGATCTAAAACTATCCGAAAATAACAGGGATTTTCTATCTGCAATCACGGCATCAATCAACCCTTCATATTGGGCATAACTTCCATCTCTGATTCCTTCAAACGTAGAAAAACCATAGGCATATAACAAACCAGCAACAACCACACCTGCGGTTGTATACAATGCCATTTTTAATCCCTTTGTTTTTTCAAACTCCGTTCTATCCTTTGAAAAGATTTCTTTGATTCCTAAGATTCCTAAAATTGGCACGCACAATTCTGCAATCACCTGAAAAGAGGAAACCGCCCTAAATTTGTTGTATAAGGGAACAAAATCAATAAAAAGATCTGTCAAGAAAATATTTTTCCCCCAACTCATTACGATAGAAAACACAGTAGCAGAAATCAACCAATACTTTAGTTTCCCTCGAACTAAAAATGCACCTAAGAAGAAAAAGAAAAAGATAACAGCACCTATATATGCTGGAGCTTCAATGAAAGGTTGTTGTCCCCAATAGGTATAGATATTTTGAGTAAAACCTGCAGCTTGCTGTGGTCCAGCGATATTCTCTACAAATTCATATGTATAAGAGTCTTCCCCCAATGGTTCAACCGTTCCTCCTCCCATGTATCTTGGCACGATGAGATTGAAGGTCTCATCAATTCCGTAGCTGTATTGAGTGATGTACTCTTTTGACAAACCACTAGTACTTTCCTTCTTTTTACCGTCGGGTTGTATGGTCAATTCAGATTTCCCACGCGTACTATAATCAGCATATTGTTTGGTGGCCATCAATCGTGTTGAATTAATTCCCACAGCAATCATCATAGCTCCAAAAAGGACAAGGGTTTGCTTGATAAACGCAGGAAACTCTTTCTTTTTAATGGCATCTGACAGCTCAAAAATCCCAAGAAACAATATCGCAAATAGCAAATAATAAGTCATTTGCGGGTGATTGGCTTTGATCTGCAATGCGGCGGCCAGAGCTGTTACCACAAAACCGAGAAGGTATTTCCTTTGAAATACCCATAGAATCCCTGCTAAAATCGCTGGCATGTAAGCAATGGTATGTGCTTTGGCATTGTGTCCTGCACCAAAAATGATGATCATATAGGTAGAGAAACCGAAAGTAAGTGCTCCTAATATGGATAGTTTCCAATCGACTTTAAGTGCCAACATTAGCACATAAAACCCAAGAAAGTATAAGAATAGATAGTCAGCAGGTCTTGGTAAAAAGCGGATAAAATCGTCTAAAGCTTTGATATAGTCATTTGGGAAATAGGTACCTATTTGATATGTAGGCATTCCACTAAATGCATCGGACCAATATGGTTCTTCTCCAGTTTTTGCCCGAAAGTCATTCACATCCTTCGCCATCCCGATATGCTGAGTAATATCGGACTGCGACATTTTCTGGCCATTTAAAACAGGATGAAAATAGAGAACTGCTGCAATAATAAAAATCACTATTGAAGCTAAGTGAGGTAAAAATTTCTTGAAATTCATGTTAGTCGATTTCTTCAAAATCTACATACTCACCTACCGAATCATTGCTCTGTTTCGTAGTAGAAGGGCGTTTATCTATGACAGTTTCCCCTTCTCTGGCTGATGTAGTATTTCGTCTTTGTTGGTAGTTTTGTTGTTGCTGAGCTTTTTCTTGCATCTTGCTCACCATCTTCTTCATTAATATAGGCGCAAAGAGCCTGGAAAAGAACTTTATCGCATAGTATACGAAGACGAGTATGACAAGTGTTTTCAGTAATCCCATGAATCCTACTGCTGGTCTATTTATAATTTCATATCAAAAGTAACAATTTGATGATAATTGATACGTTAATACATTACAAAACTTTAAACTCCAAAAAACCTATTTATTGCATTTGTTGAGTCCCAATTTTACAGTAAGTTTGTCTGAAACCAAAAATTCATTGAGGTTTTTGCAACCTGCTAACCATATGCGCCTACTCCAAAAATTGTGGATTCTCACGATGGTCTTGTTTACATGTTCCATGTCAGCACAATATACAGGAGTGATCAATTCTAATAGGCCTGGATTTTCTGAAAGTCCATATAGCGTAGGATCAGGAGTTTACCAATTTGAAACTAGTATTTTCCACCGAAAAATAGACCGACTACCTACTTTTTCAAGGCCTCAAGCATCTGGAGTAGACTTTTTATTTCGTACTAGTTTTTTCATGGAGAAATTGGAATTGAACTTAAATTTTGGATATCAAAAAGGACAGATTGCTTTTCAAAATATTTTCAATTCAAGCTATGATAAGACAGGAATTCGCAACTTGACCGTCGCTGCAAAGTATCTTATTTATGAGCAAGAATATGAGGATAAGTCAAAAGAAGTTCGTAGTTGGAAGCGCAGACATAGTTTTGATTGGAAGCGATTGATTCCTTCTGTTGCTGGTTATGTTGGAGTGAATACAGGTATTGGAGATCCTGTCTTTAATTTATATGATAATGGTGGTTTCTCTCCCAAAGTTGGGGTATTGCTACAAAATGACTTGACAAGAGAACTGAATGTGGTGACCAATATCTATTATGATCGAATTACCACGGATGCACCAGAATTGTCTTATATCATTACAGCTACTTACAGTTTGGATGAGCGCTGGTCTACCTTCTTTGAGAATCAAACCATTTCTAACAAGTACCAAGTAGAATCTAATTTAGGATCGGGAATTGCTTATTTATGGAATAGAAACTTACAATTAAATAGCTCTTTCCGATTGGTTGCCGATGGAAGAGCACAAGGTTTTTACGCTTCCTTTGGAGCTTCCTATCGCTTAGACAGACATGCCGATGACTATGAAGAAGTAGATGAATTTGGAAATCCAATTGAAGACGATGAGTTTGAGGACACCAAGAAAAAAGGATTCTTCGGAAAATTATTTGGTGGTATCACAAACATCTTCAAAAATAAAAAGAAGACGTCTAATGCTCCAATTGTGTTGAAAGACAAAACAATTGAATCTATCAAGAAGAATACAAATATTGAAGAGAAAACGATCAATAACGATACGATTCAAAAAACTGTTGAAGAAAAACCAATTCGCACTAGACCAAAACGTGTACGTGTAAAACCAAGCAAGTACAAGAAAACAAAGAGTTCCAAGAAAAAGAAAGGCGGCATGTTTGGTGGATTGTTTGGTGGCAAGTCGAAAAAAGATAAGGCAGCTGACAAGAAGAAGAAAGAGGAAGACAGGATCAAAAAAATGAGTCAGAAAGAGATCGATCGAGAACTCAAAAAGTTAGAGAAGGAACAGAAGAAACTCGAGCGACAGCAAAAGAAAGACGCCGCGAAGAAAAAGAAGGAAGAGGAAAAAAAGAAGAAAGAGGAAGAGAAAAAGAAAAAGGACAACGAAAAAAAAGACGATAACGACGGTTAGATTTTATATTTTCGTGCTATGATTAGCATTCAAGAGATTACTACAAAAAAGGGAATGAAGCAGTTTGTGAAGTTTCCTTTTTCTGTCTATAAAGACAATCCTTATTGGGTTCCTCCCATCATCAAAGATGAGCTTGAAAACCTGAACAAAGACAAAAATCCGGCGTTTGAACATGCTGATGCTAGATTCTTTCTTGCTCTGAAAAACGATAAGATTGTGGGGCGAATCGCTGCCATCATCAATCAATATGAAGTTGAAAAGCAAGAATTGAAAAAGATGCGCTTTGGTTGGTATGAGGTGATTGATGACATTGAGGTCAGCAAAGCCTTGCTAAATAAAGTTCATGAAATTGGAAAAGAAAACAATCTTGAGTTCGTTGAAGGCCCAGTAGGCTTTTCTAATTTAGACAAAGTAGGAGTTTTAATTGAAGGCTTTGATCATATTGGAACCATGATTACTTGGTATTCGCCTCCTTACTACAAGGAGCATCTGGAAAAACTCGGCTATAGTAAAGCAAAAGAGTACTTGGAAAATAAATTCGACATTGCCAATGTAGATCATGCTTACTACAAGAAGATTGCTAGAATCATCAAGCATCGATATAAATTGCGTAGTGCTAATTTTCAAAAGACCTCGGAGATCATGCCTTATGTAGATGAAATGTTTGCCTTGTTCAGCAAAACCTATTCAAAGTTAGCCTCTTTCGTTCCTATCTCCGACAATCAGATCAAATATTTCAAGGAAAAATACATCAGTTTTGTCAATCCAGAATTCATCAAATTTGTCTTTGACGAAAATGATAAAATGGTTGCTTTTGCGATCATTATGCCCTCATTTGCTGAGGCTTTGCAAAAAGCGAAAGGTAAATTATTTCCCTTCGGAATTTTCCATTTATTGAAAGCTCGCAAGAATCCAAGAGTTGTAACCTCTTATCTGATCGGTGTGGATGAAAACTATCAAAACAAGGGAGTCACAGGTATTGTGTTTGATGAATACATGGATAGCTTTTTAGCAATGAATGTAGAAACGATGGTGAGAACTCCTGAGTTGGAGGAAAATACAGCCATTCATCAGATTTGGAAGAATTTTGATCAATCTACACACAAGCGAAGAAGGACATACAAGAAGGATATTAAATAGTTGATATACAATATTTAATATTAAAAAGAGTAAATAAAATCAAAATTGAAGAATGAATAGTCTGTAGCTTTAACGCAAGACTAGAAAAAGAAAATTAGAAAATGCAACTGTTTTACAACCCAGATATCGATCAAGACACCCAACAATTCACTTTTGACAAAGTTGAGAGTCGACATATCGTAAAAGTATTGCGGAAAAAAGAAGGCGATGCTGTTTACATTACCAATGGGAAAGGTTTGCTATTTACCTCTAAAATCAATATTGCAAGTGATAAGAAATGCTTGGTAAGTATCTTCAAAACGGAGGAAAAACCCATTCCGCGAGACTATAGAATTCACGTTGCCATTGCTCCAACCAAGAATAACGAACGCTTAGAATGGTTTCTAGAAAAGGCCACGGAAATTGGAATTGATGAAATCACTCCTATCATTACCCAGAATTCTGAAAGAAAGGTGATCAAGAAAGAACGACTTGAAAAAATCATCCAGTCCGCCATGAAACAATCGCTAAAATTTCATCTTCCTAAACTAAATGATGTAATGCCTTTCAGCAAGTTCTTAAATCAACGGTTGGATCAAAACATCTACATTGCACATTGTCATGAAGGTGATAAAAAATCAATGAAGAAACTGATTGAACCCAAAGATTCAATGACCATTTTGATTGGACCTGAGGGCGATTTTTCAAAGGAAGAAGTATCCAATAGTATCAACGCCAATTGCAAACCTATTTCTCTCGGAGAAGCTAGGCTCAGAACAGAAACGGCAGCTTTGGTTGCGGTGCAGAATGTAGCTTTTATCAATGAATAAAGTCTTCAAAGATTTGAAAGAAGGACTCACAGAATGGATGTTCTCTGTAACACTCATCTCTTTTGTACTATTCACAATTATAGGCGAAGTATTTGTAGATATTTTTGTCGCAAATCAAACCCTCGGATATAGACTGAGTTTTCGTGATGGAACTTTTCACATGGAAATCATTTCAATTCTCATTTTCCTTGTTGGATATCTTATTTTAAATCTTGCCAAGTTCAAAACAAACCTGTTTATCTCGACTATCCATATCGTTTTAATATCCTTGAGCTCATTTCTTTACAGCTTTTGGGAACTAGATTTGAGAATATTATTGTCCCTGTATGGAGTTTCCATTGTTGTTTTCGGATGGAATGTCTATAATGCTCTTTCCAATAGAAAAAGCGCATAAGAAAGAGAACTATTCTCTCATCTTTAATAATACTTTTAGAGTTTGGATTCTTTATTGAAATACTAAATTTCATATCTTGCTGTAAAATCAAAATCTTTGGTAAAAAGAACTGTTTTATTTCTAGTCATCGCCTGTTTCTCCTTGTTAACTTATGCTCAAGAAGTTGCGATATTAAAGTACAATGGCGGTGGAGATTGGTATTCTAACCCTACAGCCTTACCCAATCTCATTGATTTTGCCAATGAAAATGCCAATACTCAAATTACCAAAGATCCTACCTCTGTTGCGGTAGGTAACATTGACCTGTTCAATTTTCCTATTGTATTTATGACAGGTCATGGCAATGTTTTCTTTTCAGCAGAAGAAGCTCAAAACTTACGAAACTATTTGATCTCAGGTGGATTCTTACACATCTCAGACAATTACGGAATGGACAAATACATCCGTAGAGAGATGAAGAAAGTCTTTCCAAAATTGGACTTTCGAGAAATTCCTTCAGATCATCCTATTTACAACCAAACTTTCACTTTCAAAAACGGAATCCCTAAAATTCATGAACACGATAAAAAGCCACCTCAAGGCTTTGGAATTTTTTACGAGGGAAGGTTGGTTTGCTTTTATGACTTTGAGACGGATTTGAGTGATGGTTGGGAAGATGCCTCCATTCACAACAATCCACAAGAAGTGCGACTGAAGGCATTGCGAATGGGCGCCAACATTATTGAGTATGCTTTTAAAAATTGATCCCAACCTCAACATTGACGAAATCCGAATCAACTTTGATACAGAATCGTTATGGATTCTGAACATTGCCATTGGAATCATCATGTTTGGTGTGGCTTTGGGAATTACCATGGAGGATTTTAAGCGATTGATTCGCAATCCAAAGATTCTATTAGTAGGGGTTTTTTCCCAATTCATTTTACTTCCAGCACTCACATTTCTTGCCATTATTATTATCAAACCCCATCCAAGTTTTGCTTTGGGAATGATGATGATTGCCGCTTGTCCCGGTGGAAACGTATCTAATTTTTACAGTAAAATGGCAAAAGGAAATGCTGCACTATCGGTGAGCCTTACAGCATTCGCTACTTTAGTTTGCTTGGTAATGACACCTTTCAATCTGCAATTCTGGGGGAGTTTGTATGAGCCTACCAACGCTATTTTAAAGACCGTAGAATTGGATCCTTTTGAGCTGTTCAAATTGGTGGCATTAATTCTTGGTCTACCACTTGCATTGGGAATGATTGTCAACCGAAATTTTCCAGTCGCAGCAAAAAAGCTAGAAAAGGTACTCAAGCCTTTTTCTATGATTGTATTCATTGCCTTGATTATCATCGCTTTTTATGAGAACATCGATATCTTCTTAGACTACATTTATCTCGTAGCCGCCTTAGTTATATTCCACAACATTGGTGCTTTTATCATTGGGTTCTACACGGCGAAAGCATTCGGATTGGAAAAGAGAGATGTCAAAACCATTTCTATGGAAACAGGTATTCAGAACGGTGGATTAGGACTTTTACTCATCTTCGGATTCTTTGAAGGACTGGGTGGAATGGCATTATTAGCGGCTTTCTGGGGAATCTGGGATGTCTTCTCTGGTATGGCATTGGGTAGTTATTGGGGACGATCTAAGGAGTGAACAGTTATCAGTGATCAGTGGACAGTTTCAGGTGAATGGTGAACGTAAATATATTTACCACTTATCTCCTCATGTACTCTAAAACTTGATAAAATTATCGCAATGTTAAATGAATTGGTATTTATATATTTAGGCTATGGCAGATAAACTAAATGCTTCCGAGTATCTTCAACATATGAAACGAATTCAGGATCAAATTACTCCAATATCTGATCATTTCAAGAATCTCAAATTAATTACCGACCAGCTAAAACCTCCAGGAGAATTTTTTGACGCGACGAAATTTATAAGGGAATTCCAGAACTACTATCAACCAATAAAAGTTGATACTACTAAGTTCAATATTGATAATTCTGTTATCACGTATTTTGCAGAAATTTCTCAACGACTTAACGCTTCAATTCAAAATTTATCTTTGTACAAGTACGATTTAGATGATTATCAAGAGGAAGAAGTTAAAGAAGAAAAAGAGGAAAAAATTATTAAGGTTGTAGATACTACTAAACTTTTAATCAAAGATATTTATGAAAACAATCAGCTTTTAACAACTATAGATCCTAGGAAATTTGAGGAAGTTATCGCTGAGTTACTTCATGCTAAGGGTTTTGAAGTAAATTTAACGAAACAAACTAGAGATGGAGGGTACGATATTCTGGCTCTACAAAAAATAGCTGGTTTACCTATCAAATTCTTAGTTGAATGTAAAAGGTATAACAAAAGAAAGGTTGGTGTAGATATAATAAGAAGTTTTTGCGATGTTATAAGAACTGAACAAGCAAATAAAGGCATTATTTTTACTACCTCTTATTTTTCAAAAGATTCTCATAAAAAACAGACCGAGCTTGGAACTATGTTAGATTTAAAGGATAGAGGAGATATATTTGAATGGATTTTTGACTACAATAAAAACTTTCATTAATAAATTGAGTTAGTGGCATGACTTCGTGGCATCTACAACATCCATCAAAATAGGTTCTGGAGAAAGGTAAGGAATTCCCAATCCCAATCCACGTAATACAAAGACACATCCAATGATGACGACCACAAAAGGAATCACTTTTTGAATCTTTTGTCGATTGATATAATTGGTGAGATTTCCTAAGATCACGACTGCACTCATCAGAGGAACCGTTCCCAATCCAAATAGTACCATGTACAAAATCCCTTCTATAATCGTACTTGAGGTAAGCGAGGCAATCATAGCCATATAGACCAATCCACAAGGAAGCAATCCATTTAAAAACCCAATGGTAAAAAAGGTGGAGCTTTCCTTTCGTTTTAAAGATTGTCCCAATCTATTTTTGATAGAACTTGTAAATCGATAGATTGATTTGGAGATAGAGAATTTGGAAAAAAGTTTCGGCGCAACAATAGATAAAATCATGACCAAACCAACCCCTATTGAAATTTGTTGTTGCAACCCGAAGAAATAGAATCCTTTTCCTAACAAACCGAACAAGGCTCCAATCAAAGCATAGGAGAATATTCTTCCTAAATGGTATAGAGTCGTTTGCCAAATGCCGCGTACTTTTTGAATTCTGTCTACAGGCAACATGAAGGCAATAGGCCCGCACATTCCAATGCAGTGAAAGCTCCCAAACAGTCCAAAAAGTAACGCGGTATATAGCATTAGTAAATAATTTCTTCCTTAAAAAAGTAGTCATTACCTTGGTGCCTGATCTCCAAAGAGATATTCCAACGACCATCCAACAAACGATTGTCAGGCACGAGCAAATAATTGGTAGATTTTGAAAAAGTAAGTTCAAAATCTAACTGTTTGTCAGATGGTCTATATAGGAATACTTTCGCATGTAGCTCGGTATGCTGTAGTTCTTTCGGGAGTACAATGGAAATTCCATCAGCAGAATTCTCATAACTAATTTTTGAGCTTAGATTCAGCGCATTTCTACTCGCATTGATTTTCTCCTGATAGGTTAATTCGTTCTTGTAGTAGTTCTCTGTCACTAGATCATAATCATAACGATTGTCTGTGGTCATCTTGATCACGAAGTACATAATAAAACTCACAAAGAATACGATGGCAATGACAATGCCTTTTCCCCAATTGATTTTCATTTGTTCTTATTTTTAAAATCCAATGCTCAACATTGAATTATTATCTCATTTCATGATTTAGCTACCGATAGCTCCTTGGCCCTAAGAAGTTGGTAGTTGCTGTTTCAATTAATTGATCTCCACTGTACACTCCAATCCGCAACTTCACTTTATCCTTGTTGAGTTCTTTTGTGGGTAATTGGATGAATAGGGTTCCTTCCGCGAAGCTTTGTTTAGGAATCACGATCGTACTATGCGTTACCAATTCTATGCTCCCATTATGTGATAGTAGTTTGTAACTCACGTCTTCAATATCAGCAGTTGTTTTATTGATGAGTTTATAGGTGTATACATTGCTAATGTTTCCATTCTCCATTTTCTCATACAATTGGCCTGGCAATCGCAAAATAGTCGCCTCCACATCGTTCCTCAAAAACATCATTCCGATCAAAACCGTAATCAAAATTCCTAATACCGCAGAGTACCCTTTCATTCGAGCAGTGAACTTAAACTTCGACTTCTTCTCAATATTATCGATACTCGCATAACGGATCAAACCTGTGGGTAAACCTACTTGCTCCATTATATGGTCACACTCATCAATACAAGCGGTACAATTCACACATTCTAGCTGTGTCCCATTTCTAATATCGATTCCCGTCGGACAAACGTGTACACACAATTTACAATCGATGCAATCTCCTTTTCCGGTACCAGCTCGGTCTTCGTTTTTCTTAAACTTCGCGCGTCCTTGTTCTTTTTCACCACGCTTATAATCGTAGGCAACAACCACAGATTGATTATCTAGCAAGACTCCTTGTAGTCTTCCATAAGGACAAGCGATAATACATACCTGCTCACGAAACCAAGCAAAAACAAAGTAAAATACCGTGGTGAATATCAGTAGGGATATCAGTGTACTTATGTGATCCAAAGGTGAAGAAAACACATAACTAATGAGTTTATCACTTCCAATCAAATATGCTAGGAATACATTGGCAATCAAGAACGAAATGACAAAGAAGATACTCCACTTCAACAATCGCTTTCGTATTTTCTCTACATTCCATTTTTGCTTATCCAATCGAATTTGCTTCCCTCGATCTCCTTCAATCCAATATTCAATTCGACGAAAGACCATCTCCATAAAAATGGTTTGCGGACAAATCCATCCACAGAAAATCCTTCCGAAAACCACTGTAAATAAGGTGACAAAAACCACCCCGATAATCATTGAGATCACCATTAGGTGAAAGTCTTGTGGCCAAAAAGGAAATCCAAAAATATTGAAACGTCTTTCTAGAACGTTAATGAGAATAAATTGATTCCCATTCACCTTAATAAAGGGTGCAGAAAGCAAGAAAGCAAGCAATGTGTAACTTACATACTTTCGGTAGGAATAGAACTTGCCACTTGGTTTTTTAGGATACACCCAAGATCGCTTCCCTTCTTCATTGATGGTACCAATACTATCTCGAAATTGTTCGTTCTCGGGTGTTTCCATGACAACTATTAACTAACTAATACAACTAACTATTCTTATATAGCTCGAAGCTTTACGCATAGAGCTATTCTTCTTCCCATACTTCTCCTTGTGGAGCCTTGGGTTTCTTCGGTGTCTTTCCTTGCATGGATAATACATAGCTAGACACCTTTTCTATATCTTCTGACTTGATGACTGCCTTCCAAGAAACCATTCCTTTTCCAGATCGTCCTCCGTCGCGTATGGTTCTGAACACGTTTTCAATTCCACCACCTAGAATCCAATATTCATCTGTTAGATTCGGACCAATACCTCCTCCTCCATCTTTGGCATGACAGCTGGCACAGTTCAAGTTGAAAATGGCTTTTCCTCTTGATAAATCGGCCTCATCCGTTAACACTTTGGCAGTTTCTGGCTCGATCTTGATTTTCGGAGTTTTATCCAAAGCCTTTTTTCTTTCGAGCTCTTTTTGTGCCATGGCAACTTCTTGACGATACTCTTCAGCTTGATCGTAATCCCCTACTACGTGGAATCGAACTAAATACACAACTCCAAAAAGAATGGTGATGTAAAACAAGCCTAACCACCAAGGTGGAAGAGAGTTGTCCAACTCTCGAATTCCGTCATAATCGTGGTCCAAAATGATCTCTTCCTCTTCTTCA
>CAZTFN010000048.1:0-18664 GCA_964612905.1 uncultured Flavobacterium sp.
TACACTCTTTCCCTACACAGGTTCCCAGTACAAACACCAAGAACCAAAGAAGAATATTATTACCGTTCTGTATTCGAACAACATTTCCCATCAGAAACTGCTGCATTAACGGTGCCTTCTGTACCGTCAATTGCATGTAGTACACCAACTGCATTGGCATGGGACAAGAGTTTCCAGAACATGAATGAACCTAGCGGACGCGCTATAAAGACAGTGCATGAAGATGCCTATTAGAAGTTTGTTTTAATTTTGAATCCCACGGAGTTTAATTACGAAGTGGGATTTTTCTTTTCTCCCTACGAAATATGTTTACATACGAAGTAGTGTTACTCGAAATCCAAGATATTCTCCGCCTGAATCAGCTGATACAAGGCATCTACTTTCGCCATCATTTTGTTGTAAAACGTATTCTGTTCTTTCTCTCCTGAAGTGTTCATGAGCTTAGAATGCTTTAATTGCTTCTCGAAATAGGCTTGTGCTTGATTGCAGGTCCTCTGGTCACTCGTAGTATAATAGGATAACATATTAAAAGGAACAAACAATGATTTTTGATGTTTGGTGACAATCAACACATTGTTATTCATCAAAAGCAACTCATTATAATACAATTGAAATCTCGACTTTCTGGAAATGACTTTGGTTGAGATGGAATTCAACAAGTCTTTTAAAAGGACGCACAATTCCAGCGCCGTATTAGAGCTCAACTGCCCAGCTTTGTAATAAAAATGAATCTGTTTGAGCGTACTGTTGATGGTTGTGGTATCCCAAATTTCTATGGTGGGTAGATTTTGATACAACTCCCCCAATTTCTTCGCCGATTGAAGTGTACTAATTTGAGGTGAAAACTGGTCAAAATTCTTATCGCGATAGGTTTTATCGAGCAGCTTCAACCAGACGTACATTTTAAAGTGACTCAAACGATCGTTTCCAATACTATAAAATAAAGGAATGTCTTTGGCTGAGTAGTAAATGACCCCGTCTTTCTGATCCAACAAAGGCAATAGCGATTGATACGAGTTTTCGAAATACAATTGCAACTCTTTCTCATTTGAAATCTGTCGTGTTTTCTGAACAGCCACATATTGATCTTCGGTTGTTGCAAACAAGGCATCCAATGAAATATTGAAATGTCTTGCCAACATCAAACTTTCCTCCAACGAGAACTTACTCTTTAAGCTTGTTCTTCGGTGTGCAGCATCATAGCTAATGTCCAAGATTCTAGCAACAGCTTCATTTAAAGACTTACCTTCAGGCAGTTCTTTCTTGATTTGATTCAGGAAAACTTGCTGTTTCATATTTGCGAATATCGCAAATATATTTTTAAATACCTGTGAAAATCGCTTCAGTTAATGTGAATACCACAATAATTTTGAACTGTATTTAAAACTATTTGACATGAAAAAAACAGCAATCATCATCATTTCATTCTTCCTAAGTTTTCAACTCTTCGGACAAGTTGAATATAACTCACCTTTAAACGATACCATTCCTAACAACAAAGATTACTTTGATAGCGTTACCTTCAATCTGGGTGGTGGGGTTTTCATTCCACAAGGAAGATTAAAACAATATTTTGGTGCCGGTCCTTTATTAGAATTCAATTTCAATTTCCCTATTAACAAAAGCAAGTCGATTGATATTGTAGGACAATTCGTCTTGCCAAATCAAGTCGAAGATTTTGCCTTTGCCAGAACTATTGACACCGTCACGGCCAAAAGTCAAATGATGTTCAACTTTATTGCGAAGTTCAACAAAACATTGAAATCAACTGAAAACAGCAAGCTCAAAATCTTTTTAGGTGCCGGAATCTCTACCATCACCACCAATGCTAGAAACCCCTTTTATAGTGGCGCAGAAGATGAGAATAAGTATGAATTTATCTCTGCCATCCTAATTGCCCCCGGGTTTGATTATAAATTCAGACTTTCAGATGATGCTAAGTTGGCCATTGGAGTGAATTATCACTATTCACCCTATCGATTGGAAGGAGCCTTACAAGAAGATATTGGCAGTTCAGCCATCGTCCCCAGAATTCAACTCACCTTTTAAAATAGAAGAAACTTCCAAGATTTTAAATGGGAAAAATGCTATGTCCCGAAACTTCGGAAGAAAACCCTCCGTAACTTTAGTGAAGGAGGGTTTTTGTTATATATTGCAGTCAATCTAGCGTAAACACTGGAAATGACAGATAGGTGACACGCAAATGACGCTACAATTTCTATGGATCCATCATAGCTTTGTACCATCAAAACTACGAATATGAAAAACGCAACACTGAGTGAAAATTTGATCTATCAGAGAAAACTGAAAGGTTATACTCAAGAAGACCTATCTGAAAAAGCAACCGTTGGAGTTAGAACCATCCAACGCATTGAAAAAGGCGAAACACAACCACATTTACAAACCGTCAAATTATTGGCTGTCGGGCTGGACATTGAAGTGAATGATCTGCTTCCCATGGACAATCCGAATGAGGAAAGCATTCAAAGAAAATGGATGCTGTTATTTCATGGAAGTCCATTTTTTGGTTTGTTCATTCCTTTTGGAAATATCTTATTTCCACTATTCCTTTGGATTCATAAAGCAGAAGACAACCCAGTGTATAATCGTCACGGAAGAGCTGTGGTGAATTTCCACCTTTCCATGACTTTGTATCTTGTCTTGTCTTTGCTCTCATTCTTTATTCTACCGGGATTCAATTTCTTTTTAACAGGTGCCATTGTATTGTTCACACTAGCCATGATGATTAGAAACCTCTCTACTTCCTTGAGTCGAGGAACCTGTTATTATCCGTTATCGATTCCCTTTTTAAGAAAACAATAGTAATTCATTAATTATGAATCTAAAAGAAGGAGCAATCAATGTTATTGCTATATGTACTATTGCGATTTTACCGCATTTAGAGCTGATTCCAAATTTTGGGTATAGTATTCCCATCTTACTTTTTGTATGGCTCGTCTTAAAATACACGAACGAGAAATTCAAAGATATCGGCTTTACTTTGAAGCGATTCAAACCAAAATCAATTCTTGTAGGAGGCCTTATCACCGTTTGCACACTAGCTTTTATGCAGTTAGTTTTCTTCCCTGTTTTGGAGCTCTTTGTCACTTTCAAAGAAACTGATTTCGAACTTTATAATTTCCTAAGGGAAAATCAATGGCAATACATTTTTACACTTGTTATGAGTTGGCTAATCGGTGGACTATACGAAGAAATTGTTTTCCATGGTTTTATCTTTTCAAGGTTAGAAAAAATGTTTAAAGGCACATATACCACACACATCAGCTTTATCTTAACCTCAATTCTTTTTGGCATCTATCACTTTCAGTTAGGAGTTGATGGACTTATCAATGCGTTCATTGTGGGAGCAGTATATCTAGCTGTCTTTCTATACTTTAAAAGAAACTTGTGGTATTCTATATGTTGTCATGGCATCTATAACACATTAGTTGTCACAATGATTTACTACGGTTACCTCTAAAGAAAAAATCAACTTAAACTATATTAAATGTTAGGATTATTAGTCATTTTAGTAATCTCATGGGGATTGCTATACTTTATCGAAAAAGAACATATTGATGTTCTAGGAATTGTTCCGAATGTAAATCGAGTTTCCCAGTTCTTTATTGGGCTTGTTATTATTACGGCAATCGTACTCACGAATATTTACATCGAAACCCATATTCAGCAAGTAACATGGAGGCAAAACGAGTATAACTATGCTACTTTATGGAATGCATTTGCATATCATTTGAGATCGGCACTAACTGAAGATCTGGTCTTCAGAGGCGCTATTTTATACATTCTAATGAAAAGAATTGGCGCAACCAAGGCCATCATCTTATCGGCAGCAATCTTCGGAATGTACCATTGGTTTTCCTATGGCATATTACATGAGAGACCTATTCTCTTGTCCTATGTCTTTCTTGTTACTGGATTCACGGGCTATGTTTGGGCATATACCTTCCACAAAACAAAATCCGTGCTTCTAGCATTAGGACTTCATACCGGGTACAATTTGGTTATGTCCTGTTTCTATGAATCTCAACCTTATGGTGAAATCCTATTCTCCACCATCTCAAAAATAGACCTGATAGGATGGAACAAATTTTACTATTCCATGTTTAGAGGATTGTTTCCACCTCTAGCCATGTTTCTATGTGTACATCTTTTGCTGAAAACGAAACTATACAATCGCACTTCAAAAGAAAACGAATGAAAACACTCATAAAGAAATATCCAAATATCACCTCGTATTTGTTGGCATTACTACTGTTTGCATTTGCTTTGTTCATTAGCATCCTAACAAACAGAGGAATGGTCAAAGCGTATTTCCCTTTCACTGCTGTGATTGCCTTAACCATAGCTACTTGGTATTTATACAAAAGAGAAAACAAGTCATTGTTGGCAATTGGGTTGAATTTCAACATCAAAAATCTATTGCTACTCCCACTTGGAGTTCTTATTGCTACGAGCACCTTTCTATTCGCGAAATATATCAGAGCGATCCTCTTACATGAGACGTTCCATATTGCATCAGAAATTGATGTACAAGGCATTTTGTTGGCATTCTATTTCATTTTACCCACTGTTGCCGTGGAAGAATTTCTTTTCAGAGGATATCTCTTTAAAAAAACAGTAGAATTGAGTTCTGTAACAAAGGCAAATACTCTCTTTGCTATTCTATTTACTTTGATTCACGTGATGGACGATCATGTTCTTAGCAACCCTGGAATGATTGTATTGTTGGTTATCAGTATTCCCTGTGGACATATATTCTTCGCAACAGCTTTATTAAAATCGAAGTCCATCTATTTCCCGATCGGACTTCATTTGGGCAACAATTGGGCTACAAGACATTTGGTATCTGGAAGTGCAGAAGGCGATAGCATTTTCTACGTTACCAACACAGCCACTTTTGACACTTGGATGTCTTTCATTCTATTCTTGCTGCTATGGAATTCAATTTTTCTAGGAGTCACATTCTTGATTTGGAAATGGGACAAACTTCCATTCCGAAAGAAAATAAGAGCATAAAAAAACCTCGCTATACTGAATCAAGTTCTAATAGCGAGGTTTTAATTTTTTAAATGACTGAATTATCTGCAAATAATACATCGATTGTTCCACCAAATGGCGCCATACTGGATGCATCCTTCGGGACTTGTGATGTGTTCTAAGACATCAAATCCCGTTGTTCCACATGGACTTCCTTTTTTGCGTCCTCCTACAATCAATTTTTGATCTTCTTTTTTAAGAGGTTTTGCATCTGTCTGATTTAAAATTTTCTTTAACATACTCGTTATGATTTAATTTAACATTGCTACGAACTAACGAAGGCACTCGCAGCTTGTGCCTATTTCGCATTCTTGACAATTATGTTCATTTTTATCACATGTTAAATTTCATAGCTTGAGCATCAATTTTGCCTTAAGTTACTTAATTTTAGCTAGTTAATCATCTCCATTTTTAGAATTCCATTTGAAAAGGACTTTTTTTGTAAAAAAATTCGAAATATTCGATTTAAAGAACTTTTCTTATTTTGATGTTGGCAGAATTGAATTCAAAACACTCAATTTAAAAATAAACGCATTTTTAAGCGTTTTAAGACAATTTTTACATTTGAACAATTGTTGATAATTATCGGATAAAATGGCGTAAATCTTTTTAAATGGCTTTCCATTTTTGTATCTTTGAGTTAGAACAGAGATCGCCAAAAACTGATGTAAATTCAGCGCAAATTGGCGATTTTTTTTGAAACCATAGATAAAATTATGAGCGAAGAACAAAAGAAGCACAACTATTCCGCCGATAGTATTCAGGCACTTGAGGGAATGGAACACGTGCGTATGCGTCCATCCATGTATATTGGTGACGTTGGAACAAGAGGATTACACCATTTAGTATATGAGGTAGTTGACAACTCTATTGATGAAGCGTTGGCAGGTCATTGTGATCATATTGATGTTTCAATTAATGAGGACAACTCCATTACAGTAAAAGATAACGGTCGTGGTATTCCAGTAGGAATTCACAAAAAAGAAGGCGTTTCTGCACTACAAGTGGTAATGACGAAGATTGGTGCTGGAGGGAAATTTGATAAAGATTCCTACAAAGTATCAGGAGGATTGCACGGAGTTGGTGTATCCTGTGTGAACGCACTTTCAGATCATTTGACTGCAACCGTTCACAAAGAAGGAAAGATTTGGCAACAAGAATACGAACGTGGTAAGACACTATACCCAGTGAAAACAATCGGTGAAACTGATTTTACAGGAACCATTGTAACCTTCTTACCGGACAAATCCATTTTCACACAAACAACAGAGTACAACTATGATACATTGGCAACTCGTTTGCGTGAGCTTTCTTATTTGAATAAAGGAATTACTATCACCTTAACCGACAAGAGACACAAGGATGATGAAGGGAATGATGTTCATGAACTATTTCATAGTCAGGAAGGACTGCCAGAATTCATCAAATACTTAGACAGTACTCGTGAGCAATTGACACAAGGAGTAATTTCTATGGAAGGTGAAAAGAATGGTATCCCAGTAGAAGTAGCCATGGTATACAACACTTCTTATGCTGAAAATCTTCATTCGTATGTGAACAACATCAACACACATGAAGGAGGAACACACCTTTCTGGATTCAGAAGAGGGTTGACAGGAACCTTGAAAAAGTATGCCGATAACTCTGGATTGTTAAAGAACGTAAAGTTTGAGATTTCTGGAGATGACTTTAGAGAAGGACTTACTGCCATTGTTTCTGTAAAAGTTGCAGAGCCTCAATTCGAAGGTCAGACCAAAACCAAATTAGGAAACCGTGAAGTAACCTCTGCTGTTTCTCAGGCTGTGTCTGAAATGCTGACGGATTACTTAGAAGAGAATCCAAATGATGCTAAGACCATTGTTCAAAAGGTAATCTTAGCAGCACAAGCACGTCATGCGGCTAGAAAGGCTCGTGAAATGGTGCAACGTAAAACAGTGATGAGCATTGGTGGTTTGCCAGGTAAATTATCTGACTGTTCTGAAACTGATCCTGAATTGTGCGAGATTTTCTTAGTTGAGGGAGATTCGGCAGGTGGAACGGCGAAACAAGGTCGTGACAGAAACTTCCAAGCCATTCTTCCATTACGTGGTAAGATTTTGAATGTTGAGAAAGCAATGCAACATAAAGTTTTTGAAAACGAAGAAATCAAAAACATGTTTACTGCTTTAGGAGTGAGTATTGGAACTGAAGAAGATCCAAGAGCCTTAAACTTATCGAAAATTAGATATCACAAAGTAGTGATCATGTGTGACGCCGATGTTGATGGGTCTCACATTGCTACCTTAATTTTAACCTTCTTCTTTAGATATATGAGAGAAATGGTGGAACAAGGATACATCTATATCGCCACCCCTCCTTTATATTTAGTCAAGAAAGGACAGAAAAAAGAATATGCTTGGGATGATAACCAACGAGATTTAATTGCCCAGAAAATGGGTGGTGGAGTGAACATTCAGCGTTATAAAGGTTTAGGAGAGATGAACGCAGAACAATTATGGGATACCACTATGAATCCTGAGTTCAGAACTCTAAGACAAGTGACCATTGAGAACTTGACCGAAGCAGATAGAGTGTTCTCTATGTTGATGGGAGATGATGTTCCTCCTCGTAGAGAATTCATCGAAAAAAATGCAGTATACGCAAACATAGATGCATAAACCTAACACAAAAACAGGGATTTTCCCCAAAGCGCAACCATGAAAGGTTGCGCTTTTTTTTTATCTTCGTCCCGTCCCTCTAGTATAGATCAATAACCAAAACTTAATAATAATGAGAAAATTACTTCTTGCGTTTGTTTGCGTATTCGCATTCAACATTCATGCTAAGGCCCAAACCAATGATGGTTTTGAGTCTATCTTATTCGCGGCTGATGATACTGAGAAGCTACTTGGAGCTTACATCAATCCAGCAATGACCGGATTGATTTATGGAATGAACAGTGGATGGTACCATACCGCTAAAGTTCACAAGACATTTGGATTTGATATTTCTATCGGATTGAATGCTTCCATTGTACCTAGTGAAGATGAAATCTTTAGATTTGCCGATTTAGGATTGAGTAGCAATGTCACGTCAGCGGCTCCAACGGCTGCTACAGTTGCTGGACCTAACAATCTAATGACTGCTGTTACTTTTAACGGAACCGTTCAAGGTCAAAATGTATCTGCAACCTTTGATATGCCAGGCGGTGTCAAAGATGATCTTCCTTTAAATGCTGTGCCCACACCTGCCGTTCAATTTGCCTTAGGACTTCCAGGGAAGTTTGAGGCTATGTTACGATTGGTTCCTGAAGTAGGTTCGGACAATGTAAAAGGAAACCTTTTAGGAATTGGATTAAAAAAGGAAATCACTAGTTGGTTTGGCCCTATGGAGAAAACTCCATTACATGTTTCATTATTGGCAGCATATACCAAAATGACAGTCGATTATGATATTCAAGCAGAAAGTTCAATCAATGGATCTGGACAAAGAGCAGAATTTGATCTGAGTTCATACAATATTGAGGCGGTGGCTTCATTAAACTTTCCTTTTATCAACATCTTTGGAGGTATTGGGTACAATTCAGGAAGTTCAGATTTGAAAATGTTAGGTACATATAATCTAGAGTATGATACTGGGTTGCCAGCACCAAATGACACCGTAACCGAAACTATTACCGATCCAGTAAATCTGGCTTTTGATGCAAGCGGATTCAAAACAACCGTGGGAGCAAGAATCAGTCTTGGGTTCTTCAAAATTTTCGGAAGCTACACATTACAAGAATACAACACAATCAATGCAGGAATCGCATTGAGTTTCAGATAGAAACTACACAATAACATCCATTAGAAAGACGCTTTTTTAAGCGTCTTTTTTTAGTTGTAATGGTAATTTCTCAAATGATGCGACATTACATCATTTGTCTTTCGGATGGACGAAAATTTGATTTTGTTGAGGTAATCCTGATAAAAATGCTTGACTCTTAGTATTTTTCGTCATTATTCACAGAAAATTACTTTCAATTTTCTAATGAATAATCTGGGATTAAGTCCTATTTTTGCAAAAGTTAATTTCACACATTTTAAAATACACAAATATGAAAGTTACAGTAGTAGGAGCAGGTGCAGTAGGTGCAAGTTGCGCAGAATATATCGCAATTAAAGATTTTGCTTCTGAAGTAGTTCTATTAGATATCAAAGAAGGTTATGCTGAAGGAAAGGCAATGGACCTCATGCAAACAGCTTCTTTAAACGGTTTCGACACAAAAATAACAGGAAGCACAAATGACTATAGCAAAACTGCAGGTTCTGATATTTGTGTAATCACTTCTGGAATTCCAAGAAAACCAGGAATGACTAGAGAAGAATTGATTGGAATCAATGCTGGAATCGTAAAAGCGGTTTCTGCTAGTTTGATTGAACACTCTCCAAATACAATCATTATTGTAGTTTCTAACCCAATGGATACCATGACCTATTTGGTACACAAAACTACTGGACTTCCAAAAAACAGAATCATTGGAATGGGTGGTGCATTAGACTCTGCTCGTTTCAAGTATAGATTGGCAGAAGCATTGGGAGCTCCAATTTCTGACGTTGACGGAATGGTCATTGGAGGTCACTCAGATAAAGGAATGGTTCCTTTAACAAGATTGGCTACAAGAAACTCAGTACCTGTTTCTGAGTTTATTTCTGAAGAAAGATTGAATCAAGTAAAAGAAGACACCAAAGTAGGTGGAGCTACATTGACCAAATTATTAGGAACTTCTGCATGGTATGCTCCAGGTGCTGCCGTATCAGGATTGGTACAAGCAATTGCTTGTGATCAAAAGAAAATTTTCCCTTGTTCTACCCTATTAGATGGTGAATATGGATTATCTGATCTATGTATCGGAGTACCTGTTGTTTTAGGAAAAGGTGGTATCGAGAAGATTGTTGAAATCGAATTAAGCGATGCTGAAAAAGCGCACATGACTGAATCTGCAGCGGGTGTTTCCAAAACAAACGGATTGTTAGAATTATAAAAATTAAATATGATGAGAAAAATAATTGTATTACTTGTATTGGCGTTGAGCACCAATTTATTTGCTCAAGAAAAAATCACAGAAGGGGTTATCAAAACAAAGATGACCATGTCTAGTGATAATCCTCAGATCAATTCTCAACTGACGATGATGGGAGACATGATTATGTCAACCTACTTCAAAGGGAACAACTCAAAATCTGAGATGAAAAACCCAATGGCAGGAAACAACACGACCATTGTAAATGGTGATGAAAAACAACTTCTTGCTTTGTTAGACAATCCTTTTATGGGAAAGAAATACAAAAAGCAAAATCTTGATGTTTCCAAAGAAGATCTTGAAAAAATCAAGGTAATCGCAAATGGAGAAACAAAAACCATTTTAGGGTATGAGTGTAAAGGGTATGATGTTGTTGTAAATGTGAATGGAGTTGAAAATAAAATGACACTGTTTACTACCGACAAGATCACAGCGATTAACCAAAACAACGCTGTATTAGGAGGTAAATCAACTGGATTCCCAATGTATGTTATTACAGACATCAAGCAAGGTGGAATGGTTCTAAAAATGACCATGGAAGTCACTGAAGTCAAAAGCGAGAAGGTAGATGATGCTTTATTCAAATTGGTAGTCCCTGAAGGCTATACAGAAATGAAAGCTCCGAAACCAACTGGAATAGACTAAAGAGATTCTAAACTATAAATAAAAAACCACGCTAAAAGCGTGGTTTTTTATTTATAGTCTGTATCGAAATCCGTGAACCTTGACACCATTCTTTTCAAAATCAATTTGTGGGTAACGCTCAAATCCCATACGTTCATACATGTTCCAAGCGACCATCATATACTTGGTAGAGTGAATCACAAGGTATTCGAATCCTTCTTCTCTCGCCTGATCAAAACATTTGTGAATCAAGCGCTTTCCCAACCCTTTCCCCCTGATATTAGGGTTTACTGCTAGCAATCTGAATGCTGCTGCTTTTTGAGGTAAGTTCAGGCTATCATCTGCTCCATAATACTTTATATCTCCAAAATAAACCAACCCACCATCAACGGAACCATCTTCTGATACGGCAATGAAAAGTCGAGTTTTTGGGTTTTGAGTGAGAGATCCAACCCGTCTCAGTGTTTCGTAATACTCTGGAATTTCTGTTGGACTTGGAAAGCCTTCCAGCTGAGAGTACACCTCCACCATCAGGTTTCCGATGGACAAAAACTCATCTGGCTTTGCATCTCTTATTTCGTACATCTAAGAAAGTCCTGAAATTACTCCATCCTTATCAATGGTCATTCCTTCAGAAGCTGGAACGGATGGCAATCCAGGCATGCGCATCATTTTTCCTAAGATTGGAATAATAAACTGTGCTCCTGCCGCAATTTCAATCTCTCTTACAGTCACTGTAAAACCTTCTGGTCGTCCGATCAATTTTTCATTGTCTGAAAAAGACTTTTGTGTTTTTGCCATACAAACCGCAAAATCATTAAACCCAAGTCGATCAATTCTTCGAAGGTTTAACTGAGCTCTTTTACTATACTCTACATTTGCCGCACCATAAATCTCTTTCGCTATGGTTTCTATTTTGTCTTTTACTGGGCTTTTCCAGTCATATAAAGGTTTGTACTGAGTTGCTTTGTTTTCAACCACATCAACAACGGCTTTGGCCAAATTCTTCGTTCCTTCACCTCCTTTTTCCCATCCTTTAGAAACCACAGCTTGAACGCCCAAACTCTGACATTTTTCAATAACAAAATCTACTTCCTGCAAGGAGTCTGATACAAAATTATTGATCGCTACTACAGGTTCAATATTGTACTTTCTGATGTTCTCGATATGCTTTTCTAAGTTTTTAAAACCTTCTTTCACACGATCTAAATCCGGAGTATTGTATTCATCTTTTGGAGAACCTCCATGGTGTCTTAAAGCTCTAATCGTAGCTACCAGAACCACCGCTTTTGGGTTCAACCCTGCATATGCCGACTTGATATTCAAAAACTTCTCTGCTCCCAAATCAGCTCCAAATCCAGCTTCTGTCACTACATAATCCGATAAAGACAATCCCATTTTTGTTGCAATAATTGTATTGGTTCCTTGGGCAATGTTAGCGAATGGACCACCATGAATGATGGCAGGATTTTCTTCCAAGGTCTGCACCAAATTTGGCTTTACAGCGTCCTTTAATAAAATAGCCATCGCATTTTCCGCTTTCAGGTCTTTGGCAAAAACAGGTTTCTTATCAAAAGTGAATCCGATGAAAATATTCCCCAAACGCTCTTTAAGATTATCAAAATCGGTTGCCATACAAAGAATGGCCATCACTTCGGACGCTGGCGTAATATTGAATCCATCTTCTCGTGGAACTCCATTTGTTGTTCCTCCCAAACCAATTGTAATATTTCTTAGTGAACGATCGTTCATATCAATCACGCGTTTCCACAAGATGGTTCTAGGATCAATATTTAAATTGTTCACTCGACTCTGAATATTATTATCAATCAAAGCTGACAACAAATTATTCGCTTTCTCTACAGCATTGAAATCTCCTGTAAAATGCAAGTTGATATCTTCCATTGGAACCACTTGAGAGTAACCTCCTCCGGCAGCACCTCCTTTGATTCCAAAGACTGGACCTAAAGAGGGTTCTCTTAAAACAACTGTTGCTTGTTTTCCAATTTTGTTCAGTCCTTCGGTCAATCCAATAGAGACCGTTGTCTTCCCCTCTCCTGCTGGAGTCGGAGTCAAAGCTGTTACCAAGACAAGATTGTTTTCTTCCAACTTCTTTTCGTCAATTAAAGATAATGGTAACTTAGCTTTGTACTTCCCGTACATTTCTAGGTCATCTTCTTTAACACTTAATTTTTCAGCAATTTTAGTAATGTGTTGTAGCTTCTTAGCCTGTGCTATTTCTATATCAGATTTATGGGCCATGAATTCAGTTTTTATTTTGTTTGATTGTTTATCTTTCCTCTTGTAAAGACAAGTAAAGATAGACAATTTCATTAGGTTAATCTTATTTATATTCAATTGAAAACACCTTAAAATAACCGAGTTTATGTATCGATCAAGGTAGAATCTTTTACTATCTTTGGCGGCATGAATGCAAAATGGTACTTCGGTGCTCTGTTTTTAATCTTTTCCTACTTTGGAGCCTTCCAAGAACAAGTTTCTGTTCCCAATCAAGAAATTGTTCTAGAATTCGTTGATACCGATGTTGATCAACAAGGCATTAAAAACACCATTGATGAGGTAAGAACGAAGCTACTAGAAATAGGCGTCTCTGATATTCAAATCGAGGAGACTGAAAGTAGCACCTTGAAGATTTCTTACTACAGCGCAATTCACATCGACAACATCAAAGAAGCTCTTCTTGATGAAAAGAGTTTAGTTGTAGATCAAAATTCAGAAAAGGAAGAAGATCAGAGTTCATTAGAATACAAAATTCAAGTCTTCGACTTAACAGATTCTTCTGACATTTCAAATCGAAATGACAAGTTGGTATTTGAAATCAAATATCACTCGGATAGATTCACGAATGATCAGAACAACTATTTAGCAAAAGACAATCAAGATTCCAAAGCGAATCATCTATACAGAACAGCTTACAAAAGCTATAAAAACAACCCTTTTGCAAAGGATTGTACTTCACACAAAGAGCCAGAAACCAGAGCTGGACCTTCTATTCAATCTCTTTAGACCTTGCTGGTAGCAGGATTGCTGCAAACTAGCCTATTCCCTTAAGTATCAAACTTATTGGGAGTAAACTATCAATAAAAATCATTGTCAAGTTTTACGAGAACGTCTATATTTGCTCGTTTTTAAAAAATTTGACCAAAAAACATATTAAAAAATGCAAAACAAAGGACTAATCACGGCATTTGCGATTCTTTTTGGATTGGTGAGTATTTACCAATTATCCTTCACTTATATGACCAATAAAGTGGAAGATGACGCCAAAGCGTACGCAATCGCCAATGGAGATGAAACAAATGTAAGAGAGCAAGCTGTTTTAGAAAGAAGATATCTAGACAGTGTAGCGAACAAAGAGGTCACAGATGTTATTAAGTTCACTTACAACGACATCAAAAGCAAGGAAATGAACCTTGGTCTTGACTTAAAAGGAGGTATCAACGCCATCTTACAAGTCTCAGTAAAAGAAGTATTAATTGCACTTTCTAACGACTCTAAGAGTGCTGTTTTCAAAGACGCTTTAGAGGCTGCAGACAAAAGGCAAGCTCAAAGTAATGACACCTACTTAAATCTATTTTTTGAGGAATTTGAAAGAATTGCAAATGGAACAATTAAGTTAAGTGATCCAGCAATTTTTGGAACAAAGGCACTAAGAGACAAAATCGACTTCAACAAAACAAACGATGAAGTAAGACCTATCTTACAAGAAGAAATTGACATTTCTATCAATACAGCCTTCGAGGTATTGAGAAGTAGAATTGATAAGTTTGGGGTTACTCAACCAAACATTCAAAGAATTGGAACTTCGGGAAGAATTCAAATCGAATTACCTGGAGCGAAAGACATCGAGCGTGTTACCAAGTTAATCACAAGCAAAGCTGAATTACAGTTTTGGGAAGTATTTTCTAACGTAGACACGCAGAGTTATTTATTGCAAGCAGACAGCAAAGTTGCTGAAATGTTGAAAGATGATACGACTCAAGAAAAAGACTCTGTTCAACAAGATGATATTGATTCTTTGTTAGATGATGATACAGATTCTACTGCTGTAAGAAAATCTTTATTCACCTATTTAAGACTGAATTTTGCGCAATCTGAGCAACAAAAGAGCTCTGTAATCGGTCAAGCAAAAGTGACGGATACCGCAATGGTAAACAAGCTATTGAATGATCGAGAACTTCTTTCTATGCGTCCACAAGAATTGAGATATGCAAAGTTCTTATGGGATTACAAACCTGTTCCTGGAGTAGATGGTGAGGAGTACCTTTCTATCTATGCAATCAAAGGAAACAGAAAAGACGAAGCTCCAATTCAAGGTGATGTAATTGTAAATGCTTCTCAAGAGTTTGGTCAAACCAACAAGCCTGAAGTAAGTATGACCATGAATGCAAACGGAACTACAAAATGGGCGAAGTTAACAGGTGATAATGTTGGAAACTTTGTTGCAGTTGTTCTAGACGATTATGTATATACTGCTCCTTCTGTAAACCAAGCAATTACTGGTGGTAGAACTTCTATTTCTGGTGGAAGCATGACCATTGAAGAAGCACAAGATATTGCGACAGTATTGAAAGCTGGTAAATTACCTGCTGAGGCTCGTATCATTCAAGCAGAAGTTGTAGGTCCATCCTTAGGTCAAGAATCTATTGACAGATCTATCAACTCATTCTTATTAGCAATTGCATTGGTATTGATCTGGATGATCGTTTACTACGGTAGAGCTGGATTCTATGCAGACGTTGCCTTGGTGGTAAACATCTTATTCATCTTTGGAATCTTAGCATCCTTCAACGCGGTATTAACACTGCCAGGTATTGCTGGTATCATCTTAACGATTGGTATGTCGGTGGATGCGAACGTAATCATCTTCGAAAGAATTAAAGAAGGATTGAACAAGAAAAAAGGATTGAAGCAAGCTGTAGATGAAGGATTTAGTATCAAAGGAGCATTATCTGCAATTATCGATGCCAACATCACAAGTTTATTGACAGGTATTATTCTTTATGTATTCGGAACAGGTCCTATCAAAGGATTCGCATTAACCTTAATGATTGGTATTGCAACGTCATTGTTCACGGCGATTTTCATTACTAGATTGTTGATTGATGGAGCAACTACGAAAGGAAAAGATTTGACTTTCAATACAAGTCTTTCTAAAGGTTGGTTCCAAAACATCAACATCGAATTCTTACGTAAGCGTAAAATTGCATACATCATTTCTGGTGCCATCATTTTAGGAGGAATTGGATCTATTGCTTCTATTGGATTAAAACAAGGAGTTGACTTCAAAGGAGGTCGTTCTTATGTAGTTCGTTTTGATCAAGCAATGAATGCAACCGAAGTTGCAGGAACCTTGAAAAATGTGTTCGAAACAGCTCCAGAAGTAAAAACCTATGGAGGAAGCAATCAGTTAAAGATTACTACAGCCTTCAAAATTGAAGAAACTGGAAAAGAGGTTGACGACGAAGTGCAAAACGCTCTATACACTGGGTTAAAGCCTTACTTAACAGAAGGAACTACCTATGAAGATTTCCAACCAGGTTTTGAAAAGAAAGAAGGTCAGAATGGAATCATGAGTTTCATCAAAGTAGAACCTACCATTGCGGATGATATTAAGACCTCAGCTATTTATGCGGTATTAGGATCATTGTTGGTCGTATTCTTATACATCTTATTACGATTCCGTAAAATCTCCTTTAGTTTGGGAGCTGTAATTGCGGTATTCCACGATGTATTGATTGTATTGGGAATTTTCTCAATCCTATACAAAGTGATGCCATTTGATATGGAAATTGGACAATCATTTATCGCAGCAATTCTGACAGTAGTCGGTTACTCGTTGAATGATACGGTGGTTATTTTCGATAGAATTAGAGAGTTCGCAGGGCTCCATACAAAATGGGCGTATACTGAAGTTGTAGACAAAGCTTTAAGTAGCACACTAGGAAGAACGATCAATACCTCGTTAACCACATTGTTGGTAATGTTGGCCATCTTCTTATTTGGTGGAGACTCAATTAAAGGATTTATGTTTGCCTTAATCGTAGGTGTGTTGGTAGGAACTTACTCATCATTGTTTGTGGCAACACCAGTGATGTATGACACCTCAAAAAAGAAAGTAGTTAAGAAGAACTAAATCTTCTGAAGGAATATAAAATAAACCGTTTTGCGAGTGTAATTCAAAATTGGGTGCATCAGCAAAGCGGTTTTATTTATTGATAAAATCATTCTATTTTTACTTCAAAAAAGCTATGAATATTGAAGTATTGAAAGATATGATCTTTCACATTAGAGGTTGTCGTGTGATATTAGACTTTCACCTTGCTGAACTCTATGAAGTAGAAGTGAAAAGATTGAATGAACAAGTAAAAAGAAATAGTGGTCGCTTTCCAAGTGATTTCATGTTTCAACTTAATAAAAGAGAGTTTGAGGAATTGAGGTCGCAAATTGCGACCACAAAATTAGGCATGAGAAGAAGTTTACCTTATGCGTTCACGGAACAAGGAGTTGCAATGCTATCAGGAGTCCTGAAAAGTGAAAGAGCGGTCCAAGTGAATATTGAAATTATGAGGACCTTTGTTCGGTTAAGAAAAATGGCCTTACAGTACTCAGAAATTTCTGAAAAGATTGAAACCTTAGAATCCAAATATGATTCTCAATTTGCAGAAGTATTTACTGCATTGAGATATTTATTGGATCCAAAAATAGAGAAAAAAGAACCGCAAAGAATTGGTTATAAATAATGGAATCTGTACAACTTCACGATCTTACATTTAAGCCTTTTGTCTCTGAGCAAGAATTGGAGCAAATAGTAAAAACCTTGGTCTATCAAGTAACCCATGATCTTGATGAAAATGAAGTTCCCTTGTTCATTGGGATTTTAAATGGATCCTTCTTATTTGCGTCTGATTTTATCAGACAGTACAAAGGAGACTGTGAAGTATCATTCGTAAAGCTTCACTCCTATTCAGGGACAGAATCTACAGAAGTTGTGAATGAATTGATCGGAATTAACGAAGACATTACAGGAAGAACAGTCATCATTCTAGAAGACATTGTAGACACTGGAAATACGCTTCACAAGATCTATGATATTTTCAGAAATAAAAACATTAAACAATTAAAAATAGCTACCTTGTTCTTCAAACCAACGGTTTACAGAAAAGAACTCCCCATTGATTATATCGGAAAAAATATTGAAGATAAATTCATTGTTGGGTATGGTTTGGATTACAATGGTTTGGGAAGAAATCTTCCTTCAGTATATCAATTAACAACAGAGCAATAGAAATGAAAAATATTGTATTATTTGGCCCTCCAGGTGCAGGAAAAGGAACACAAGCAGAGATTTTAAAAGAGAAATATAGTTTGAAGCATATTTCTACGGGTGATGTATTTCGTTTCAATATTAAAAACGAAACAGAATTAGGGATGCTTGCCAAATCTTTTATGGACAAAGGAGATTTAGTTCCTGATGAGGTGACCATCAATATGTTGGAAGCAGAAGTAGAGAAGAATCCAGAAGCAAAAGGATTCATTTTTGACGGTTTCCCAAGAACTCAATCACAGGCTGAAGCTTTGGATGCTTTTCTAGAGAAAAAAGGAACAAGTATCAATGGAATGGTTGCTCTAGAAGTTCCTGAAGATATATTAGTGGAAAGATTATTGGAACGTGGAAAAACAAGCGGACGTTCTGACGATACCGACGAGGGAAAAATCAGAAATCGTTTCAATGAATACAATACAAAAACGGCGATTCTGAAAGAATTTTATCAAGCCAAAGGAAACTATTACGGAATTAACGGAGTAGGTTCTATCGAAGAAATTACAGCTCGTTTAACCACAGTATTTGACACACTTTAAGCAGCCAATAGCCAATAGCCAATAGCCAATAGCCAATAGCCAATAGCCAATAGCCAA
>CAZTFN010000049.1:0-18547 GCA_964612905.1 uncultured Flavobacterium sp.
GTGTGAACCTCAAAACTAAGGCATAAAAAAAGTGAGCTTGCAGCTCACTGTTCTTTGATTCTATATCGCGATTCTTTCGTTGCTGGAGCGCTGTATTTTTTACTGAGCTCTACAGAAATTGCTTCACGTTCAAACTTAATTTTACCTGCTCCGGTTTCAATGGTTACTGTTCCGTCCTTGTCATTCAATTCTACTAACTTTCCATGAATTCCACTTGACGTAACCACTTTAGATCCTCTTTTGAGCTCCTCTCTAAATTGCTTTTCTTTCTTTCTTCTTCTACTTTGAGGAAGAATCATAAAGAAATAAAATACTACGATGATCGCAATAAAAGGAAGGAACTGAGAGATCCCAGCACCGTCAGCCTGCAAAAAAATTGCGTTAAATGTCATTATTTAGCTTTTGGAGTTACATTACCTCTGATGGTCAACACTTCTCTTCCTTTCGCTGTGTTGGTAAACAAAGTAATTGATTTCACTTGTTTGTTAGGCTTACCTGCAGTGTTGAATTTTGCTACTACTTTCGCAGATTCTCCTGGCTTGATTGGATCTTTTGGCCAAGTTGGAACCGTACATCCACAAGATGGAGATGCTTTTGTAATAACTAAATCGGTTTTACCACCGTTCTTTACTTCAAACTCTGCATTTACAACGTCTCCTTCAGCTACAGTTCCGAAATCAAATGAAGTCTTATCAAACTCAATGATTGCAGCACCTGCGCTAATTGCAGCATCTCTTTTCTCTGCCTTTTTAATATTCTCATTCTTTACCTTAGCAGCAGCATTTCCTTCGTTACATGAAGTGAATACTATAGTTGATAAGGCTAAAACTGAAGCTATAACTAATTTTCTCATGATTTTAAATTTTTGTAAAAATAATAAATTAAAGCAATCCTCTACCTACTTTAACTAATCTTTTGCTTTGTGTGTATTCTCTAGATAACTTATCCAGAACTCCATTCACGAAATAACTACTTTTTTGCGTGGAATAATCCTTCGCTATTTCAATGAATTCGTTAATTGTAACTCTTGTAGGAATGGATGGAAAATGTAAGAATTCGCAGATTCCCATTTTGATCAAAATCATATCAATTTCAGCAATTCGATCAGATTCCCAATTAGGAGTATGCTTTCTGATGTCTTCTTCAAATTTATGGTGATTCAAAATGACTTTTTTGAAAAGCTCAGAAACAAAATCTTCATCATCTCTATTCTTGTACAAAGACCCAAGCATAAACTGACCGTTGGTATTTTGTTTGTTCAATGTTCTTACTACCCAAGTATTCACAAACGGAATGTCATCTACCCAAGTAATGTTCGTATCTTCAAAATATTCTGCCAACTTCTCATTAGGCGCAATAATCTCTTTGTAAAAATCGATCACAAAACTCTTGTCTACCTTATAAGAATCTTCAATGGTATTGAGGTACTTTTTATAAAGATCGCTTTTGCTAAGTTCATCCCAAATGATTTTCACATACTCGTCATCTGCAGACCAGTTTTCCAATTTTTGAGCTTCCAAATGCAGGGCAATAGAACTACTTTCTGCAATCTTCTTGATCAGTCTATTGTTAACAAATTTTGTGTTGGGTGATAAATCTTCCTTGGTAGCGAGGTGTTTCTTTTTGGAAATCTCGAGTTTTTGCTCTGCATGTTTTTGCACTTCTACCAATATCTGTAGCAAAAGAACGTACAGATCAAACATTTTTTTAATGCTGTACTTTAAGAATTTCTCCTCTTTGACAATGTCATCATTTTGCGATTGAGTCATTGCGTACACCGATTGCATTACTTTGACTCTAATATGTCTTCTATTGATCATGTAAAGAACGTATTATCATAAAAAAGAGCGAATGAAATTCATTTCAAACGCTCTGCAAAAATAGTATTATTTCTTAGACTCGGTTAAGAGTTTTGCTCTTTTTTACGAGTATCAATTCTGTTTTGTGCGATGTTAAATGCAGCCCTGTGCGTTGTGATATTCTCTTTCTCAGAAAGTTCAAAGATCTCTAGGGTTGTATTGTAAATATTTTCGGTTTTTCGAATACTTTCTTCTTTGCTATACCCTTCCAACTCAGCATATACATTGATGATCCCACCTGCATTGATTAAGAAATCAGGCGCATACGCAATTCCTCTTTCTTTCAACAATCGTCCGTGTTTCATCTCATCTGCTAATTGATTGTTGGCAGCTCCAGCAATTACTTTTGCGTTTAATTGGTTGATGGTTTCATCATTGATTGTAGCTCCCAATGCACAAGGTGCGTAAATATCAATATCGAGTCCATAGATGTCATTTCCTAGAACAACATTCGCATTATATTTCTTAGAAAGCTCTTCCAATCTTTGTTCATTGATATCGTTAATAATCACTTGAGCTCCTTCATCCGTAATGTGCTTTACCAAAGTTTCTCCAACATGTCCAACTCCTTGTACCAATACCTTTTTTCCTTCTAACTTATTACTTCCGTAAACATATTGAGTGGCTGCTTTCATTCCCATGTAAACACCGTAAGCAGTCACAGGAGAAGGATTTCCTGAACCTCCTTTTGCTTCTGAAATTCCTGTAACATGCGGAGTTACTTCTCTGATAATGTCCATGTCTCTAGTTTCCATTCCAACATCTTCCGCTGTAATGTATTTACCGCTCAAAGAATGTACAAACTGCCCAAATCTTCTCATCAAGTCATCATTCTTTTGGGTCTTGGCATCACCAATAATGACGGCTTTTCCACCACCAAGATTCAATCCTGTAATTGCCGACTTATAGGTCATTCCTCTAGAAAGTCGCAATACATCATTCAACGCATGCCATTCGCTTTTATAAGTCCACATTCTCGTTCCTCCCAAAGCAGGCCCTAAAACCGTATTGTGAATCCCAATAATTGCTTTTAAACCCGTATCTTCGTCGTTGCAAAAAACGATCTGTTCGTGCCCGTCAAAAGAGATTTGACCGAAGACTGGATCTTTCTTGATTGCGTCTGTATCTATGATTTGCGTTGTCATGTAGTGATTTTTTAAATTTGAGTATTTCTCAAAAAATGATGTGCAAAAATACGATATATTCAAATATCAATCAATAAATAGGTGTTTAATTACATATATTTTAACTAAAAAGATATCAACAATACCGCTTCATGAAAGCATTACGATACGTAAATAAGTACTTTATCAAATACAAATGGAGATTGCTGATTGGAATCTTCATCACTATTTTATCTAAAATTCTTGCCTTAAAAGTGCCTAGTATTATTGGTGACTCTTTAAATGGTGTTGGACAGTATTTGGAGGACAAAAATGCAGGTTTAAATCCAGATATTGAGCCAATTAAGGAAGAGTTATTGTGGAACGTTTTGATGATTGTTGGTGCTGCAGTATTGGCTGGTTTTTTTACGTTCTTAATGCGACAGACCATCATTGTAACCTCTCGGATGATTGAGTTTGATTTGAAGAATGAAATTTATGAACAATACCAGAAGTTATCATTGAACTTTTACAAAAAGAATCGTACGGGTGATTTAATGAATAGAATTAGTGAAGATGTTACCAAGGTTCGAATGTATTTTGGTCCAGCATTGATGTACACGATGAATATGTTATTTCTGTTTGTTGTTGGGCTATGGCAAATGATCAAGGTTGATCCAAAGCTAACGCTATATACCTTAATCCCCTTCCCTATCCTATCGGTATCTATATTCTTTATCAGTAGAGTGATCAACAAAAAAAGCACTGTTGTACAGGTGTATTTGTCAAAGTTAACTACCTACAATCAAGAATTTTTCTCAGGAATTAACGTGGTAAAGTCCTACGGAATTGAGCCTTCGGTAATTGCCAACTTTGATACACTTGCAGATGAAAGCAAGAATAAGAACATCGACTTAAGCAAAGTGCAAGCCTTGTTTTTCCCATTAATGATTCTGTTGATTGGTATTAGCAACTTGCTTGTGGTGTATATCGGAGGAACACAATACATCAATGGAGAAATTCAGATTGGTGTCATTGCGGAATTCATCATCTATGTAAATATGTTGACATGGCCTGTAGCCGTTGTGGGTTGGGTAACTTCTATTGTTCAAACTGCTGAAGCTTCTCAGAAGAGAATCAATGAGTTTTTACAAGAAGTTCCTGAAATTCAAAACGAGAATTCCACTTCTTCTACCATCACTGGAAAGGTTACTTTTGACAATGTATCGCTCACTTACGACGATACGAATATCGAAGCATTGAAGGGAGTTAGCTTCACTGTAGAAGCAGGGGAAACGCTTGCCATTCTCGGGAAAACTGGATCAGGAAAATCAAGTATTGTCAATTTGGTTTCTCGATTGTATGACGCCACAAATGGAAAAGTAACGATCGATGGAATTCCTATTCGCAAGGTGAATTTAGACGATTTGAGAAGTTCAGTTGGCTTCGTACCTCAAGACCCGTTCTTGTTTTCTGACACCATTGCCAATAACATTCGCTTCGGGAAATATGGAGCGAGTTACGAAGAAGTTGTGGAAGCTGCTAAAAAAGCCGTGGTTCACGATAATATTGTTGGTTTTAAGGAAGAATATGAAACCGTACTAGGAGAGCGTGGAATCACACTTTCAGGCGGACAAAAGCAACGTGTGTCTATTGCGAGAGCCATTATCAAAAACCCGCAAATCCTTGTGTTTGACGATTGCCTATCAGCCGTAGACACCGAGACTGAAGAGAAAATTCTAGGAAATCTGGAAGAGGTCTCCAAAGACAAAACAACTTTCATTATTAGCCATAGAGTATCCTCGGCGAAGAACGCTGATAAGATCATCATTTTGGATGAAGGAAAGATCATTCAACAAGGAACTCATAATCAATTGATAAGTCAAAACGGGTACTACAAAGAGCTTTACGAACAACAACTTCTTGAGAAAGAAATCTAAGTTCAGATTTTGCCAAGACAAATATTTTGTTAGATTTGTTGCTTATTTTATACAATCAACATAAATATTTACTTAACAGTTATGGCCGAAAGAATGGAGCAAGAAGAAATTTTTTCACAAGTACTACGAGCTGGAAGGAGAACTTATTTTTTTGATGTTAGGTCAACCAAAGCGGATGATTATTATCTAACTATAACAGAAAGTAAGAAGTTTACACACGATGATGGATCTTATCACTACCAAAAGCATAAAATCTATCTGTACAAGGAAGATTTTAGTGACTTTCAAGAGATGTTAAAGAAGGCTACTGACTTTATCGTGGATGAAAAAGGAACTGAGGTGATTAGTGAACGTCACCAAAAAGATTACAAAAAGGAAGAAGTAGTAGAAAAGACAGCAGAAAGTTTTACGGATGTAAGTTTTGAAGACATCTAGTACTTTCTGAATTCAAATTCAATTTACGCACGAAAGGTCGTCCTCATCTAGGACGACTTTTTTTTATAGCACTCGTTTGATAGTTTGTGTCTTTCGAATGGTTTCTATCCACTCTTGATCTGGATCGCTATCTCGCGTAATTCCTCCCCCTACATAAATGGACACTTGATTTTCATAAAACTTCGCACATCGCAAATTGACAAAAAGCTCAGTAGACTCTTGTACGTTAATTTCCCCAAGAAAACCTGTGTAGAAACTTCTTTTATAATGCTCGTTGTCTAAGATGAACTTTTTTGCCGATTCTTTTGGCAATCCACAAACAGCTGGGGTTGGATGCAATGTCTTGAGTAATTCTTTGAGGTTAAAAGCCCCAATTTCTCCTTCAATATCTGCTTTTAAATGCAATAAGTTTCCTGCTTTTGAGGTATACGTTTCAGAAACATTGAAATCCTTTAAAATGATTCCATTCGTTGGATCTTGAATCTGATCTACAATATAATCCACCACATATTGATGCTCCTGACGCTCTTTTTCGCCCCAATGAGGATTGACATCTCCCATAAACGCTTGGGTACCCGCAAGAGCCATGGTTTTGAACTTGTTATTCTCTAAAGAAACCAATCGTTCCGGTGTGGCACCCATCCACATTCCTACTTTGGGGTGATACCAGACATAGGAGAAAGCATTGTCATAAGTATTCAGTAATTTTTTAAAAACCTCTAAGAAATCAAAACCTTGAAGCGCTGAAATTTCCTTCCTAGACAATACCACCTTGTTAAACATGCCTTTTTTGATAGCCTCCACTCCACTCTTCACCAAACGCTGATGCTCTAATTCGGAATGGTTGGATGTTTCCAAGTCATTCTCCTTAACAAGCACCGAATAAGATTGTATTGGCTCTTGAACAATCTCAGACTCTTTCAAAGGAAAAATAATGGCTTTTTCCCGATCATCGAAAGGAGCAAATAAGAACCCTTGTTCTTCATAAGCATTGGAATAATGCAACGTATCGGTCTTGCTCAGATAGGCAAACAAGGTATCACCTTTAGGTTTTCGATAACAGACAAAGGGAAGGTTTTGAAGGTGCTGATTGGAAATTAGCTCTAGTGTCTTACTCAATGGATTTCATTTAAAAGTACATCATTCAGTTGCGAGAACTGCGACCAAACTAATCCGTGTCCAGCTCCAGGAATGGTTACAATTGAAAATTGATCCTCAGGAAACAACTCCTCCAAATATTCAGAGTTGGAATAAGGCACAATCCAATCGGCATCTCCATGAACACTAATGATTTCATTCGGATTTTCATTCCAGGTAGCTTCAAAATTTTCTAAATCTTGCCTGTGTGACATTTTCTCTTTTGAAGCTTGTTTCCATATAGGAGGCACCAGCCAACGAGTCAATCTCCATTTATACACCTTCAACATACCGGGCATAGGTTCTACCTTGCTGTATACCGCTGGAGCAAATAGGATGACTTTTTTATATTTCTTTTTTGAAGCCAACGCAATAGGTCCTCCATACGAATACCCAACAAGAATGGTTTTTTCTGGATTCATATCCTTCATAAGGTCTTCTAACATTTCTACTTCAAAAGCAATAGACTCCTGAACATCGTTCTGTTCGTTGTAATTATAACCAATCCTATCATACACAATTGTGTTCGCTTTTGTCATTAGAAGGCTATCGGTCATGTACTCTTTAAAATCGAGTACAGACCCAATGGTTCCATGCACAAAAACAATGGTGGGTAAACTTGTATCTTTAACAATAGCAACCTTTCGATACTCAAAGTTCTTGAACTTCTCATGGGTAATTTGGGGAGTCACACCTAATTCTTCGAACTGTGCAAGTACCTTGGCATCTGATTTTGGTGCCGTCATATAATAAAAGAGTGCATAGAATGTGATGACCAGAATCAACAAAAGGATTCCAATAATCTTAAGAATTTTTTTGAAAATCCTCATCTAGCTTTTCTTTTCTAGGATGATATTGGTCATTTTACAAATAGAGATCAGGTTTCCTTCTTCATCCTCAATACGAACTTCCCATAAATGAGTAGATCTCCCTTTGTGAATATTTCTTGCCGTTGCAAAAACCTCACCTTCTCTTTTGCTTTTGATATGATTGATGGTCAATTCAATTCCATTCACCAATTGAGTCTTTCCATCAATAAAAAAACGTGAAGCTGCACTTCCTACAGTTTCTGCAAGTGCCGCTGTTGCTCCACCATGTAGTTGACCATAAGGTTGATGCACTTTAGAGGTAACAGGCATTTTAGCGGTTAGGTAATCCTCACCCAGATCAACATACTCTATATCAAGGGTTTCCATCAACGTATTTGGATTACGTTCATTGAATTTTTTAAGAATTGCTTCTTTGTCCATAGGAAATGATTGCTTGTGTAAAAATACGCATAAATTATCGTAATTTTGCCTTGTCAAAGCAATACATTCATGTATAAGATTCGTGTCATTTTAGATACTCAAGAAGATGTGATTAGAACCTTATTGGTTTCTAGGAAAATTAATTTAGAAGCACTTCATTTCACCATTGCCAAATCCTTTGGTTTTGATGGAAGTGAAATGGCTTCTTTTTACAGAACGGATAATGATTGGAATCAAGGTGAAGAGATTCCATTGTTCAGCATGTCGGAAGCAGGTGAAGGAATTTCCATGCAGAATAGTTTTATCAGAAAGAGCTTGCCTAATGTAGGAGATAAACTCATTTATGTATACGACTTTTTCAACATGTGGACCTTCTATGTAGAAGCAATTGATATTTCTGAAGACCCTGCGGAAGACTTACCAAAAACCATTTTAGCCGTTGGAAAAGTTCCAGAAGAAGCTCCTCAAAAAGAGTTTATTGCTGAAGATTTTGAAAGTCAACTTGGTGACGAGTTTGGAGAAGACTTTGGAAGCGAGTTTGAAAGTTTAGATGATATCGACCTTGATAATTTCTAATTTAGTAAGCAGTTTTCAGTCGCAGCAAGCAGTCTCATTGAGCAATGAACAATTTCCTGTAAGCAGTCATCAGCACTAACTTTTCAGTTTTGGCGTGTATTCTTCTAGATCTTCTAACTCCAATCTTCACGTTTCTTTAAACTTACTTTTTATCTATTCATTTATTTCAAAGTCCGAAGCACAAAGTGCGAAGGACTTGTAACATATTTGTATCTTGGTCGTCATACATACAATTAACCAACAGATACATTCTTGGAAACAATCTTATCTCTTAGAAATCTCGACAAAAAATATGGTCGAGTACACGCAGTTAATAATTTATCCTTTGATATTCAAAAAGGAAATGTCTACGGTATTTTAGGGCCAAACGGAAGTGGAAAATCAACCACTCTCGGAATCATTTTAAATGTTGTCAACAGAACCTCTGGGGACTTTACATGGTTCAACGGAAGTTTATCTACTCACGAGGCATTGAAAAAAGTAGGAGCCATTATTGAGCGTCCCAACTTTTACCCTTACATGACAGCAACTCAAAACTTAGAGTTGATCTGTAAAATCAAAGGCATCTCAAAAGTGAATATTGACGAGAAACTTAAAACTGTGCATCTCTATGAGAGAAGGGATGATAAGTTTAAAACGTTTTCATTGGGAATGAAACAGCGTTTGGCAATTGCTTCGGCTTTGTTGAACGATCCTGAAATTTTAATTCTTGACGAACCTACGAACGGATTGGATCCACAGGGAATCCATGAGATTAGAGAGATCATTAAAGGAATTGCAAAGAACGGAACCACTATCTTACTTGCCTCTCACCTGTTAGATGAGGTAGAAAAGGTATGTTCACATGTAGTTGTAATTAGACGTGGAGTCAAACTATACAGCGGTCGAGTTGACGAAATGACTGCATCAAATGGACTGTTTGAAATGCAAGTAGAGGCTGACAAAGAAAAATTGTTGAGTCTTTTGGAAGGACATGAAAATATTGGAAAAGTAAAAGAAGACGGAGGGTTGATCATCGCAAACTTAAATAAAACGATGAATGCTTCTGACATTAATGCTTACTTATTCCAAAATGGAATTACATTGTCCCATTTGGTAAAGCGTATGCCAAGCTTAGAACAGCAATTCTTAGACCTAACCAACAATCAAACCGTTTAAAACTCCTGCCATGTTAAGACTTCTCACCATAGAATTTCACAAATTAAGACACAACCGAGCGAGTCGTGTTTTATCACTTATATATTTCGAATTGTGAACTTGGATTGCAATAATGGCTGCCATCAAGTTTGACATTGGACCTGTTAAGTTTCACTTAGCAGAACTAGGGATTTTTAATTTCCCATATATCTGGCATTTCAACACCTACATTGCCTCTATTATCAAGTTCTTCTTGTTACTGGTGATTGTTTCTATGATGGCCAATGAATACAGTTACAAAACACTAAAGCAGAATCTCATTGATGGATTAAGCAAGAAAGAGTTCATCCTTTCAAAGTTTTACACTGTAATTGCTTTTGCATTGGTTTCAACAATTTTTGTGTTCGTTGTTTCTTTCATCCTTGGTTTGATTTACTCAGATTATAATGAGTTCAATATCATCTTCACAGACATGCAATATATCATTGCATTCTTTATCAAGTTGGTAGGGTTTTTCTCCTTTGGTTTATTTTTTGGAATCTTAGTAAAAAGATCTGCTTTCGCTGTGGGTGCATTGGTCGTATGGTGGTTTGTTGAAGGAATTGTAAAATTGATTATAGCAATCTCCTTAGGAACTTCAGGAAGAGAAGACATGATTATGGAAACCATGACGAAGGTAATGCGTTACTTTCCTTTGGAATCTATGTCAAATTTGATCAAAGAGCCATTCTCAAGATTGGGTGCCGTTAGATCCGTTGCCAATCAGGTAGGAGAACAATTTACTAAAAGTTATGATGTGCAAATTTTAGATGTTGCCATTGTATTGTTCTGGACTTCTATCTTTATTTATGCATCGTACGCACTGTTAAAAAAGAGGGATTTGTAATACTTTTGAGTTATATTTGGCGTTAGTATAAAAAGTTCAAATTTACATGCGTCTAAGATTTCTCCTAGCCTTTGTTTTTATTAGTTTATTTACAACCGCGTCTTATGCGCAATTAAGTACAAAACATTACATACCTCCTATTGCAGTTTCTAGCCAAACTCCTATACAGCTGCAATACATTTACATATCAACGCCACGTACTGAAAACGTTTCTTATACCATTCGGTATTTGGGGACCAACTTTACGGAAACAGGAACTGTATCCAACAATGACCCTGCAGAAATAGATATTAAAAGTCCAGATACTGGGATTCAGGATCAAGATTCGGACAGTCAATTTGTTGTCAGCAATGGATTGGGATTAGTCAATTCTGTCATGGCAAACAGGGGATTTATTATTGAAGCACAAAACGTAATTTATGTTTCGATAAGAGTTCGATCACAAAGTACCAACCACGCAGGAGCCTTAGTAAGTAAAGGTGCTTCCGCACCAGGTAACGACTTCCGTGTTGGTGGATTCGTAAACCAAGGAACGATTGGAGCTTTTCAGACATTCTTCTCAATCATGGCTACTGAAGATGATACGAATATCACCTTAAACATTGATGGTACTACTTCAAATGTTACTCTACAAGAAGAGGAAACTTATATAGGATCATTGGATGTTTCAGCAGGTCAACAGCCGAATAATATGATTGGATCATTGATCTCCGCAGACAAACCCGTCGTGGTGAATTCAGGTTCCTTGAACGGTTCTTTTACGAATGGTGGTCAAGGAAGTGATTATGGATTCGATCAAATTGTAGATGCCTCCAAAGTAGGTGAAGAATATATTTTCGTACGAGGTGATGGTAACGACGATTTTGAAAACGTATTGATCATTGCTCATGAAGATAATACTGAAGTCTTTGTAAACGATGTCCCAGGATCTCAAGCTACGTTAAATGCTGGCGACTGGGTAGTCATAGAAGGAGATGGAATCAACAACAATGGCAATGGTTACTCTGCTGATGGAAACTTATACGTAAGAGCAGACAAACCTGTATTTGCCTATCAAGGGATTGGACGTGTTTCAACACCAGGCTTCCCCGGGGCAAATCAAGGAATGTTCTTTGTACCTCCATTAAGCTGTGAAAACACAGGTGATGTAAATAACATTGCCAATATTGACGAAGTGGGTAATATCGCTTTCAATAATAGTGGTGTAACGATTGTAACAGAAATAGGCTCTACTGTTGAAATCAATGGAATAGATATCAATGCGCCAGGGGCTCCCTTTACGACTAACGGTCCTTTCAATGTATCGGGAAATGCTAATTATGAAACCTATAGAGTTCTTAATTTATCTGGGAATGTTTCCGTAACGAGTACAGGAGAATTATACTGTGCTTATTTTAATGATAGTGGAGCTGCTGCAACAGGAGCCTTTTATTCTGGATTCCCTTCTCCACCAGAGATCAGCTTTACCACTACAGTAGCCACTTTAGGTAACTGTATACCAAACGTTACATTGGAATCTGCTAATCAAGATCAATTTGATTCGCTAGAATGGTTTTTTGATGATGGATCTGGTTTTGTATCTACGGGAGTTACAAGTTCCTCCTATGTCCCAAGTCAGGCGGGTAATTATCAATTGGTAGGAACACTAAACTGTTCTGGAGCTACCTTTGAATCTGGTATTATTCCTGTAAGCCTTTGTCCAGACGATTTAGATAATGATCTGATCATTGACAACCTTGATGTAGATCAAGATAATGATGGAATTTTAAACTGCGATGAATCGCGAGGAAATGTAAACATTGATTTTTCTGATGTTGGCGATCCAATATTAAACTATTCGGATGGTGCTCCAAATGATGATTCTTATATTACTCCTACCATTGGAATTACAAATTTAACGGGTGATGCAGGTAGTAATTTTGCATCAACTTTAGACCCAGGACCTACACAATCAGAATCCTATACACTCGCATTCAACACCATTACGAATATTGAATTTACTCAAACCACAGGGAGTACACATACTTCTGTAGTTGGAGAAACCTTTCAACTATCTATTGGACCCAATATTAAAAACATTACACTTGTAGACCCTGACGATATTCTACTAGTTGACACAAACTTTGATGGTGAATTTGAAACAGGCGTTACAAGCTTTTCATCTTCGGTGATACGTTTTCGTTACAATCCAACACCTGCTGGAACTGAACCGTTCAGATTTGTTGCTAACAGTGTCACAGAAGTAACATTTACACATGAGCTTGATAATTTAACAGATAGTTCTACGTTTAGAGCGAATCTAATTCTAACCTGTTTTGGTCAAGATACGGATGGAGATGGAATTTTTGATGCATTCGACGCAGATTCTGATAATGACGGTATTCCTGATTTGATTGAGGCACAAGGAACTGATTTTACATTAAGCGGAAATGACGCAGATTTAGACGGATTAGATGATGTATTTGGCGGAGTTCCTGCAACTCCAGTGGATACCGATAGTGATGGGGTTTCTGATATGTATGATCTAGATTCGGATAATGATGGTGTATATGACCTCTTTGAAGCTGGACATAATTTATTAGATGCAGATTTAGATGGTCGAATTGACAATACTGCCGATGTTGGAATGAATGGTTTGGTCAATTCTTTGGAAACCATGGATGATAATTTTGTACTGAATTACATCATAAATAATCAAGATGCAGATCTCTTGTTTAGTTACATAGATTTAGATCGTGAAGCAGACGGTTGCCCTGATGTAACTGAAGCTGGGTTTTTAGACCCTGATGGAAACAGCATTATTGGAACAGATCCCGTTACGGTAGACACTGAAGGTCGAGTTACCGGAATTCCTGACGGATATACGGTTCCAAATGCTGATTATGCCATTGCAGCTCCAATTGAATTAAATACTCCTTTTGAAGACGTCGCTTTTTGTGAAGCTTCAACTTCTACCATTACAATAGATTCAACTGCAGATGCGTTCCAATGGGAACTCAGTACCGATGGTGGAACCAACTGGACAACACTAACAGACACACCTCCTTATTCTAACGTGACAACCGCAAACCTAACCATTACAGGTTTAGATCTTGCGTGGGACGGTTATCAATATAGAGTGCAACTCCAAAGAACTGGAAATAGTTGTGGGGATGTATCCAATGCCATAAGCTTGACAGTAGAACCGTTACCAACACCAATTGCCGTGGTTGAACTGCAGCAGTGTGATGATGATACAGATGGATTTTCTGCATTCAACTTGTTTGAAGCAGGTCAGATCATCTCCCCAACCAATTTTATGAACGAAACCTTTGAGTTCTTCGAATCTGAAGCCCAAGCCATTGCAGGCACACCTGTCATTCCAAATCCAACTGCTTATACGAATCAAACACCTACGACAGATACTGTTTGGGCTAGGACCATCTCAGCCTTTGGTTGTTATAGTGTTTCGCAAGTTGATTTGATTGTTGCGACGAGTTCTACTTCCGTAACAAGCCTACCTGTACAGACCTTTGAAGAATGTGATGACTTCTTAGACATAGATGGAAATGACACTATTAATAATGACGATACCGACGGTGTATCCACATTTAATTTCGCTAGTGTTACTGCGGATGTTCTTGCTGTATTCCCTGCGAGTGAGCAACCATTCTTAACCGTAAACTATTACCGTAACGAAGCAGATGCATTAGCAGAATTAAATGCAATCGCCGATCCTGCTGCCTACAGAAATATTGGTTACCCTAACACGCAACAGATATACTTGCGTGTGGACAATACCTTAAACAATGATTGTATTGGTGTGGTGCCTTTGGTTGTCTTGAATATACTTGCAGTACCAGTTGCGAATCCTGCTATGGATATGAGATTGTGTGATAATGGTGATGATGGAATATTCGACAATGGAATCGTACAAACATTCAATTTGGATGCTCAAACACCTATTATTCTTGGTGGACAAGATCCAAACTTATATACCGTAACGTATCACGTATCTGCTGCGGAAGCCTTATCTGGAGCCAATCCTATTGCCAGTACTGCTGCTTATACCAATATTGTTCCTAATCAGCAAACCATTTACGTACGTGTTGAAAATGTTGCAGGGTGTTTTACCAATCATACTTCTTTTGATCTCTTTGTTGATGCCTTACCTGTAGCGAATCCTGTAACGGATCTTGAGATTTGTGATACCAGTAATCCACCAATAGATTCTTCTGCTCAAAATGGAATCTCAACAATGATTCAGCTGCATTCGAAAACGCCTGAGATTTTAGGAACACAAGATCCGAATCAATTTATAGTAACCTACCATACTTCCTTTGACGATGCTCAGAATGGAACAAATCCAGTGGGTGGTACCGTTGATATGCCTACAGACTTTACCAATTCAGTGCCTTTTACACAGATCATCTACATTAGAGTATCCAATGGAGACACAGGCTGCGCCAATGGAATCTCTAACTTCAATGTCATTGTGCATCCCGAGCCAAGTACTTTTGAAGTATCCAACATCACGGAATGTGATGATGGTGTGCCTGGAGACGATCCAAATCAACCTGGAATCGTAGAAAACTTTGATCTTAATAGTCTAATCCCTGGAATCTTAGGAACAGGTCAAGATGAAGATGATTATACAGTAACCTTCCACTTCTCACAAGCAGAAGCTCAAGACGGTTCAAATCCGCTTCCAACGCCATACACCAACGTAGTTCCTTTTGAACAAGATATTTACGTTCGAGTGGTGAATGATGATACAGGATGTGTCAACGATGATTTTACTTTTAAAATCTTTGTAAAACCATTACCAATATTTGAAGTTACAACCCCTCAGATTGTATGTTTGAATGGTCCAGAACTGACGCTAACCGTGGAAAATCCGCTTACGACTTACGATTATACTTGGATCAAGCCTTCAGGAGAAACCATTGTAGGGACTTCTCAAATTACCATTTCTAGTGGTGGAGGTATTTACCGAGTCATTGCAAGTACGACGGATAATGCTGATATTGTTTGTTCCTATGAACAAGAAATCTTGGTCCAAGAATCCATCATTGCCAATCTCACAGCCGCCAGTGTGAATATTGAAGACGAATCAGACAGTAATACCATCACCATTGATCCTACAAATCTTGGAATTGGCGACTATGAATATGCCCTGTTGGATGAAGAAGACAACTTTATCAGAATTTACCAAGACGATCCTGTATTTGACAACCTTGCTGGTGGCATTTATACCATCTTAGCGAGGGATAAAAATGGATGTGGCGTGGCAAGTCTACAAGTTCCTGTGGTAGAATACCCTAAATTCTTCACTCCTAATGACGATGGAGTAAATGATACTTGGGCTATCAAAGGTGCCAACTCCACGTTCTTCCCTGGATCAGAAGTAAACATCTTCAATAGGTTTGGAAAGCTTGTTGCTCAAATTGATATTGACAACCCTGGTTGGGATGGGACCTTTAATGGGAAAAGACTCCCTTCAGATGATTACTGGTTCTCTGTCAAACTTTTCGATAGAGATGGAAACCCAGTAAAAGGAATGACTGGTAATGTCTCGCTTTTGAGGAAGTAAGACAAATCTATATTCAAAATAAAAAAAGCCTACATATTTCACATGTAGGCTTTTTCATATCATAAATCCTAAGATTTTCCGTTAACATAGTATAATTTATTAAATTAGCGAACCAAATCCGTACAAACGCACTATGATTCGAAAACTCCTAACTTCTACCATAGTCTTATTATTACTTTCGTTGAGCGTTCAATCTCAAGAGGTTGATAGCAGGAAGCATATTAATAAATCTCTCAAAGCTTATACGGAGCAGCTTCAACTCAATGATGCTCAAAAAAAATCGTTCAAAATAGTTCTCCAAAAATTCAATCCAATTTTAAAGAAACTTATCGATCAAAAAAGCGACAACAAGGAGTTTAACAAACAAGTGAAATTGATGGATTTGGAAATCCATAAAATATTGAACTCGAGGCAATTTTCAGAGTACAAAAAAGTAAAACTACAACTAGAATCTTTTAAAAAGTATCGTTTTGACTCTTAAAAAACTATTCACCAGCCTCATAATTCTATTCTTTTCATTAACAATTCACTCCCAAGACTGTAGTAATTCCGATTTCAACAACGGTATCATAGGAACTGTAAATGGTAATACAGGAGAAGCAGCCCCATTCTGTTCAGACACGGGTATTGTCTTTTGTAATTCATTATTACTGGAACAGCAAGGTATTATTCCCGATGCAGAAGACTCTGCTCAAATAGGTCCTAACTATGGATGTCTAGGGTCTGAGCCTTTTCCTTCATGGTTTTTCATTAGAATTGATCAACCTGGAAATTTGGATTTAACCATCAGTCAAACAACGACGGGTGGTGCTGGGTTGGATGTAGATTTTATCATTTGGGGACCCTTTAACCAAACCCAAATCAATGCCATACAAGGCGGAGATACAACCCTATTAAATGCTGCAAATACTCAAGACTGTAGTTATGCACCCGATGCAGTAGAGTTTTTAAGTGTAAGTCCAGTTGCTAATGGTGAGTTTTATGTAATATTAATCACCAATTTTGGTTCACAAGCAGGAACGATTGAAATGGTGAGTACCAATCCTGGAGACCCTGATGCTGGTAGTACAGACTGTTCTATCATTGCGGGTGATTTAGGTCAAGATCAAGATGTTTGTGAAGGCGAAACTGTGACCTTAGACGGTACTCCTACTATTGGAGTAGCAACGGGTTATCGCTGGTTCTTGGATGAAGGAGCTGGATTTGTAGAACTTGCAGGAGAAACCAATGCTACGCTCATCATTGATGACGATCGATCAGGAACATATCGAGTTGAAGTAACCAATGACGGTGGAGATACAGCCCAAGATGATGTTGTTATTACTTTCCACCCACAACCAACTATTGGGACATTAGGGTTTACCACTTTTGAACAATGCGATACCGACGCAAACGAAGATGGTTTCTTTATTTTTGATTTAGAAGCACTATTTGGAGCTACGCTTTTAAATGGTCAAGATCCCACAATATTTCAAGTCGCCTTTTATGATTCTCAAGCTGACGCGGACTCCAATTCAAGTCCATTAAATCCGAACAACTATCAGAATGACAGTCCATTTAGTACGGATCAAATCTTTGCTCGGGTATTCAATATAGCAGCTCCAGATGCTTGTACCGTAGTAACTACAAGTTTTAATGTGCAAGTACTTGCTGAACCTACGATTCAAAACACTGCGGACTATGAAGAATGTGACAATGATACAGATGGCGACGACACAAGCGGTCAGGTACAAAGTTTTGATTTATCAACCAAAGACAATGACATTCTAGGAGGCCAGGACCCAACCATTTTCGAGGTGTCTTATCACTTAAGTGCTTCCGATGCAGAAGACAATTTAAACCCCATAGACAAAACAACGTTATATCTAAACCCAACACCCGGACTACAACCGATTTATGTTAGGGTCACCAACAATACAACCAATTGTTTTGCTTTTACCAATACAGTCCACTTCAATTTAGTTGTCAACCCGTTACCTGTTGTAACAGACCCCGTTGCTCTGGAAATTTGTGATAACGATCAAAACGGATTGGCCAGTTTCGATCTAACTCAGGCTCAGACATTGATTTCTCCTGATGCCGCCAATGAATCATTCCGCTACTATCCGTCAGAAACCGACGCTCAGAATCTAACGAATGAGATTATGAACCCCACAAACTACACCAACGTTGTGGATACAAATGATGCGGTTTGGGTACGTACCATTACGATCAATGGATGTTTTAGAATTTCAAGAGTGAACTTGTTAGTAACCAATACTGCTGTTGCTGATTCTTGGACTTATGAAGTTTGTGATGATTATATAGATGCTGGTAACGACGATCAAGACGGTATTACTACATTTAATTTCGCGGATGTAAATAGTTTGATACTCGATCCATTCCCAGATGTTCAAGAACCGAATATAACGATTACCTACCATGAATCTTTAGCTGATGCCAATTCAGGCATCAATCAGATTATGGATATCAGTGCGCATAGAAACACTATTTCACCCAATTCACAACAAATTTTCATTCGTGTGGAAAATTCGGCGAACAACGCTTGTTTGTATACAGGAACGAATATCACCCTAAACGTACTTCCAGTTCCTATTGCCAACACTGTTCCAGACATGGACATTTGTGATGATGATTCAGACGGTGATGACA